>NZ_WWSA01000028.1:0-45822 GCF_009875615.1 Dorea sp. BIOML-A1 | reverse complement strand
TTTTTTATTTTCTGTCACAAAATATATTTGCGTACCACAAATAGACTGTCTGATTGGCAGTCTAAAAAATTATTTATTTTATATAAGATTATATATTTTTATATAGTTCGGTTACTCGAGCATAATAAATGCGTAAAAACTTATTTAATCCGGCTATCTTTGCTGATTTTTTACTTTTACCTTCTGATTCCTTTTTTACAACATATCGGTAAACCGGATCTTCTGGTCTGGAACGCATTTTTAAACTTCTCATTGTTTCGTATCCTACTTTGCGCAATGATGCTGAACCACGTTTCGAGATTTTCCTATTACAACCTACAAATTGACCAGATTCATACGGTGGTGGATCAATTCCTGCGAATGCAACCAATGCCTTCCCGTTGCGAAATCTGCGAACATCTCCTATTTCTGCAATTAACTTTGGGGCTAATGTATTTCCCACTCCACCCATTTCTCTTACAACCGAATATTCTGGCAAAGTCTTGGCTATTTCCTGCATCCGTGATAAAATTAGACCAAGGGTTGCATCAACTTCCTTGAGCACCCGAACTGCTTCAGTCACCAGCATTTTGATCGATGAGGTTTCTGAAGGTAATGTGGGAATACTTTCCTGAGCCAGGGTGTATATAACTTTGGCTTTTTCCTGGCTTGGGACGTATTTCTTTTCTTTTGCCCAAAGTATATACTCTTCAGTAAATTCCTGTTCAGACATAGATGTTATTACATCATAATGCCAAAAACGTTCCACAAAATCACTTCTTTTATCTTTCCGATTTGTTTCATTCCAACTTGCAAGAAGATTCTTTATTCCAGGCATGGTCAAATCTAAAAGATGGGTCAATTCAGCGAGAGATAAAAGATGAAGTTTCATATAATGCCGATATTGCTGTCCAAGCAACTTCAACTCTTCATAAATCTCTCCAGAAGTTTGAAATTCTTTTATTTTAAACCAATGATCAATTCCATAATTAGCAATGATACGGGAATCAATCTTGTCGGTTTTGGCTTTTCGCAGACTTTCGTTACGATAACTTTTCATAAGATACGGATTAATTACAGAAACAAAAAATCCTTTTTCCTGTAAATATGTAAGAACTGGAAGATGATAAATTCCGGTTGCTTCCATAACGATTTTGACTTCATCATTTAGTCTGAAAAGCATGGAAGATAATTCGCTTAAATCCTTTTGGGTATGGGTAATATTGAAAGGCTTACTAACAATCTCTCCATATGGTTTCAAAATACATACTGTACTTTTCCCTTTTGATACATCAATTCCTACGCTGATCATAATATACTCCTTTTCTTTTTATAGAATTGCAGTTGTTTATCCCATCTACACTTATTATGATTCAGTTTAGTTCGTTACGCGAAAGCTCCTGCGAGTTTCAACCTGCTTAAATGAATGTTTATAATAAGGGGATGGCTGACGGTTTCATTCACGGATGTGAAAATCCTAATGGCAATATGTCATACCAACTACTTCCCTTATTATAATAAAATAAGTGTAGATGTTAGAGTTAATTCCTCTCTAACAACTACACTTTTATGGTACTAAATGGCAAATGCGTAACCGTAGTGGCCTCCACCGAGTTACACTTCCGGGCATTTCATTTATTAATATCCGCTGCCAGTCACGACTTGAAGAAAACAATAGATAAGGATTATTGTGAATGTGGAATGCCGTTAGAAACAATTAGAGAGTCAGAAGCACCGTTAAAGGAACGAAGCGAACGTGTTTGAGGCGAACGCCGAGTTTGAGCGTAGTTCCTTTGCTTTTAGGTGATTCTGACTCTCTTAGTGTTTCTTATGGTATGGAACCTGAACAAGAAGCCTTATCTATTGTTTCCTTCAAGGACTGAGAGGCCGCTTCCCCAGTTAATAAATTAAACCCCAATTTATTTCAACGTATATATAAATTCAAAACACCGTATGGTATACTGACAATGTTACCGCCTCCATACTGGCAACAGGAAGGAGGTGTTCATTATGGATTTGGCATTATCTTTTATTGTCGCTGTTGCGGCTGGTGTAGTTTGCCACTACATCATCAAATGGTTAGATGGCGACAAATAGCCGGTAACTAACCTGTGGAGTTAAGCCTTTCCACACCAAAATCAGGAATAGAAAAACCCTCGGATGGCACTCCGAGGGTTTTTCGTTGCTGTTCACTATGGAATAGCATTATCTTTTTGCCTACTGGCATTATAGCATATGCAATTTAACAATACAATATGTAAATTTAATAGAAAGTGGGTATGTTCTTGCTTTTCTTGTCTTTTCATGCTATACTATCACCCGTTACAAAACCCGAAAAACCAAGGTCTTACAAGGGTTTCGCCGATTCCCGGCGTAAAGAAGATGATAGAAAAGACATCCACCGGATTTCTTTCCTATCCGCTACGGCGCGTGTGTTCGTGACCTTCCACACGTAAAACAAAACTAAAGGAGAATTGAAAAATGAAAAACAAAAATCTTAGTTTCATGACCCAGGCAGCCATGATCGCTGCAATCTATGTGGTGCTGACTTACATCTTTGCACCATTTTCTTTCGGAGAAGTACAAGTTCGTATCTCCGAGGCACTCACTATTTTACCAATATTTACACCAGCCGCTATTCCGGGACTCTTTGTCGGATGTCTGATCGGTAATATTCTGGGCGGTGCGATCCTTCCGGATATTGTATTCGGCAGTATTGCAACTCTGATCGGTGCATTTTTCACATGGAAACTGCGTGAGCAGAAGCCGGTTGTCGCAACACTTCCACCGATTATTTCGAATATCATCATCGTTCCGTTCGTACTGCGTTACGGTTATGGTGTGACACTTCCGATTCCGTTTATGATGCTGACGGTTGGAATTGGTGAGGTGATCTCCTGCACTGTTCTTGGTCTGATCGTGTATGGGGCATTGAAGAAATATAAAGGAACACTTTTCCACACAGCTTAATCTATATCTGAATGGTATTAAAAAGAGCGGACATATAACTCATTTCATAACAGTTATATGTCCGCTCTTTTTTATTTTCTATACACAACTATCCAATATACGCATTTCCGCTTCCGGATGTCATCTGATCCATCTCTTCATACTTCACGCTGTGTCTTGTACTGTCATTCAAGTCTTCATACACAACATTCGTATCACTATATCCCACCAGAATAACCGCATTCTGCGAATCCAGCATTGCAATGACCGGTCTGCCCTGATTGATAATGTACAGGATCTCTTCTGTCGTACATCCGGTCAGGTCATAGGCAGCACCATCATTTATATCCTTCAAAATATCAATTGGCTTCTCCTGGTTTTTAAGACGGTCCTTGATTGTATTTAATACGTCATCTTTCTCTGTGATCGAATACTGCAGGTTACGGTTACCACGCTCCCATACATAGTCCTGTGAGGAATCGACTACCACTCCGTTGTAATCATTTGCTTTCTTGATCGCATCCCCTGCCTTTGTATACACACCCTGGATCTCACCATGTCCATAGACATAATATTTCTCCGGTGCGTCTTTGTCTGAAAATGTGATCGTCTGCGGTGTCTCGAACAGGATCTGTTTTGGTTTCAGTACTTTTGGTTCCTTATCCGATATCCCATCATTGTATGTCAGTCGTACCTGTGTCTGCTTCAGATCTGTCGCATATGTCTCCAGTGTAATATTGCTTTTCGTCTTCTGTTCATTGTTCGTAATATAATCCGGAGCTGTTGCAGTATAGGTGGCCCCATCCTTTGATGCACGCTCCAGCGTGATCATATCTTCATCAAATGCTGCATTTAAAATGTAAATGCCATCTGTCTGATAGGTTTTGATCACTTTTCCTTTTTGATTCCGGATCTCCAATTTGTACATTGGGACGGTTGCTTCTCCAGACACGGTATTTCCTATGTCTTCCGTCTTCGCAATTCCATATACAAAATCACTTCTGATGAAGCCCAGTGGACGGATGCATTCTCCTTCGCTGCAGGTTATTTTCTGCTTCTTTCCTGTCCCTACATTCAGGATCGATACTTTCGTTGCAGTTCCAAGTTCTCCGTCTGCCTGATATGCGATCAGACTTCCATCTTCCGATACGACATACTGCTGTGCGTCCAGACCTTTGACCAGTACTGTTTTCTCATCATCCTCTATACTATACTGATATAGTGTACCGTCCACCATGGTGTAGAGCATGTCTGTCTTCGCATCATAATAAGACATTTCTCCCAGTTCACTGACTGCCTGTGCATAAGATTTATTGGTAGAGATAAAGACTTTCTCTTCCACGGAATTTTTCTCTATATCGTAATAATATACGGCCACTCCGACTTCACCTTCATGCTCACCACGATTCATATATCCCGACACAAGGAAGGTCGTGTTGCCCTTTGCGTCTACTTTCAAAATCTTAATCTTGTGATCCGGAACCAGATTTCTCACATCTGTATTTTCCGCATCTGAAAATCCGAATACAAGTGACACCTCATCCGAATCTTTATTATAATTCCAAAGTTCATTTGCCTCGACAAATGATACGATCGTCCCGTCTTTATTCACCTTATAAGACAGATTCGTTGGTGCAATTCCGAGGATAATTCCCTTCTCATTCAGAACCTTCTTCGTCGCATCAAATATCTGATCCATCGTTCTGTCATAATCTAAGAGGTATGCCTTTTGTGCATCTGCGATGTATCTGACACGGAAGAATTCTTTGACCGCATACCGGTCGGATTCATTTTCCTCTCCTTTACAGCTTACCCTGTATTGTAACAATACCGACATGCAGGTACTGTTCAGTTCTTTGATACTCCAGCGTTCTTCCTGTTCTACCTGTGGTTTCAGACTGCCCCATGTAACCTGTTCGTAATTCGAATTGATCGTTACATGCTGAAGCGTCGTATTATCCGCATCATCCGTCGGCTCAAGCGCTGCTCCTACGCCTGCATTCTCTGCCTTTGCAAGTGCATTTTCATGATAATCACTGATATAATTCAGACACTGTGCAACATTGGCATCTTCATCACTGACAATTCTGGTGTAAAAATATACCGGATCCGCACCATTTCTGTTCAGCCGAACCTCCAGAATTCTTTCTTCATCCAGTACCTTATCTCCACTCAGATCCAGACTGAAGTTCTTTCCTGCCTTTTTGATTTTCTTAGATTCCAGTTCACTTGTCCCGTCCAGTGTGTAGACTTTATAGCTGGCTCCTGTAAATTTATTGCCATATGCTTCTATATTTACATCCAGACTCTGATCGGCTACCGGAGTGATGGTATTATGCATAGAAGACACATCCATCCTCTTTGCATAGCCTGTAAGTGTATTGATCTTATAATCTCCATATGAAAATGAGATCTGTGGAAATGTTGCGGCTCCCATATCAGCCGTCATGTTGTCATTCCCCTTATTCGTCACGTAGCTGAATATAATGACAGCCACGATAAATACTGCAGACAGAACGCCCACATTTATCAAACGTTTCTTTAAAGTTAATGTCATTTATACTCCCTCTTTATTCCGTTTTTCCCTGGTTATCTAACAGATGCCCCAGTGTCGGTGACACCCTGAGTTCTGCTTCACATTTCCGAATAGATGCTTCGATTTGCTGCCGCCTTACAGATTCTTTCTGATCTGCTTTCTGATTCCTTTTTACTGCCCGGATCAGGATATTCTTCGGCGTGTGTTCCATATCGATGAATTCCAGTATCTGTGCTTCATACCCCTCGCGCTCCAGATACTGTGCCCGGAGTCCGTCCGTGATCAGCGCCGCCATACGTTCCTTCAACAGTCCATATCTTAATACCGGTTCTAATACCTCATTCCGGATCTGTCGGTTCAATTCATGCTGGCAGCATGGTACAGACAGGATCACTTTTGCATCCCAACCGACCGCTTTCGCCAGTGCATAATCCGTTGCCGTATCACAGGCATGTAGAGTTACTACCATATCTACTTTGTTGACTCCGGTATAATCTGCAATATCCCCTTCCAGAAATCTCAGCTTTTCATAGCCGTATTTCTCACTCAGTTCATTACAGTGACGGATCACCTCTTTCTTCAGGTCCAGTCCTATGATTCTTATGTCATATTCTTTCAATTCATGCAGGTAATAATACATGGCAAATGTAAGATAAGACTTTCCACAGCCAAAATCCAGGATTGTAAGTTCTCTTCCCTTATCCAGCTCCGGAAGGATATCTTCGATAAACTCCAGAAAACGATTAATCTGGCGGAACTTATCGGATTTTGCACGCACAATCTTTCCATCCTGCGT
This sequence comes from Dorea sp. BIOML-A1, assembly GCF_009875615.1. Lineage (NCBI taxonomy): Bacteria > Bacillati > Bacillota > Clostridia > Lachnospirales > Lachnospiraceae > Dorea > Dorea sp. BIOML-A1. Next base: position 39,562 of record NZ_WWSA01000028.1, on the reverse strand, counting down.
CATAACTCCAAGATCCTGAAGAAACGGTACCGGGACTCCCTCTTCCAACACATACTTTTTCTTACGGTCATGGCTCATATCAATCTTCTTTTTCCCGCCCTTTTTTATCTTACTTTTTATGGTCACTTTTCCTTTTTTACTTACAAGAACCGTATAATCCGCTCTCTGTGTCTCCATCTGCATCTGGCGCATATTTCCCATATATTCGAGAAGTATTTCACAAGCTTTTTTCTCCTCCACATTCTCGTGAAATGCCTGATTGTTCCGGAACGATTCAAACTGGAAGTAAAGTACCTCTTTTTTCAGTACAGGTCTTACCTTTACCTTCTGCACATCGTCTTTCTTCTTCGGATTACTCAGCGTTGCTGATATAAATTCTATATTTAAATTTTCCTGTAATAATTTACTTAATTCATTCATAATATTATATTTTACTGTTTTTTAGACAAGAGCGCAAGTATCATGGATAGCAATTTTACCGGACAGAACCGAGAAAATGCAGTTAAGGACGGAGGATTGCATGCAATCCTCCGTCCCCAACTATGAAACCGGGAATTTTATTGTCACTTTAAACAAATCTCCATCCAGATATAATTCAAATGTTCCGCCCTGCATTTCCGTCAGCGACTGTGCAATCGACAATCCCAGACCACTGCCTTCTGTGCTTCTTGATACATCCCCGCGGATGAATCGTTCCGTCAGCTCGGAAGCCGGGATGTTCAGCGGCCGTGCCGATATATTCTTCAGGCTGAAGCATGCCATGCCATCTTTCTTCTCGAGATCAGCATAAACTCTTGTTCCCTGCATCGCATATTTTGCCGCATTGTTATATATATTAGACAGCACTCTCCAAAGCCGTCTTCCATCTGCGCGGATCACAATCTCCTCATTCGGAAGGTTCATGACCTCTTCCAGATCTCCTGCCTTGAATTTTTCCTCGAATTCTCCACTCGTCTGCTGGATCATTTCCACCAGGTTCAGGTTCATGAATTCCAACGTAATATTCCCTGAACTTACCTTGGAAGCCTCTACGACGTCTTCTGTCAATGTCTTCAGGCGCTGTGATTTCTGTTCCAGAACTTCAATGTAACGCCGGATCTTCGGATCCTTAAAGTCCTCCTGCTTTAACAATTCTACATAATTAATGATAGATGTAAGCGGCGTCTTGATATCATGCGAGACATTCGTAATGAGGTCTGTCTTCAGCCGTTCGCTTTTCATACTCTTTGCAAGTGCTGTTTCCAGTCCTTCTCCAATAGAATTTACTTTCTCTGCAATCTCTTTCTGCTCTGCCAGTAATCCATTTACCGGAATCTGATACTCCACTTCGCCGCCGGCAATCTTCTCGATCCCTATCATGATCTTTCCGGTTCCTTTTGCCTTTTGAACCATCCAGACGAATGCTGCGGCATCTGTTACCAGCAAGATGAATGCCCACGCCCAGGTAGTACTTCCATCTGCAGCAAATATATAGGTCAGCCAGTGGAACAGTAAAAATGCTGCTAATCCGATCATCATTTTCCACAGATACCGGATGTTTTGAAGCATCTCTTTCAAAAAGAGTAACAGCCATCTGAATACACTGTTCTTCCATACAGTCTTCGCCTTGATTCTTCTCACCAGACTCAGATAACCCAGAAGGAACATCGCACAGCTATACAGCGCCCCCAGACATCCCACCACCATTCCTTGCAGATATATCTGTTTATTTTCTGTATAGATAGTCTCTCCATTTACGCTTTGCCATGTAAATATCCCGGCTTTTGTTACTACCAGCATAACTACTGCCCAGAGCAATATTACACCAACTGCTGCCGGTTCTGTCTTTATGTGATCAAACTTCACCAGATGCACTTCTTCATCTTCTGCACTTCTTCCGGCTCCGATCGTCAATAACACCAGAATCGCCAGATAAGCTGCGACTGCCAGAACTGCCCCTATACCGGCCGCTTTTGCCCCGGCCGCATATTGTGTAAAGATCTGTTTCTGCTCGTAAAAATCATCTTTCACAGGATACGCTGTATCCACAACCGATGCATATACATAATCTGACGCATTTACATAACCGGCTACTGTCTTCTGCCATTCCTGTGCCATTGAATCTCCTTTGCCGGCTTTTTCAATATTACTTTCATAGTCTGCAAGCTTCGGTCTTACGATCACATATTTCCCTGATTTTTTTATTTGTTCCAGGCTCTCCTCGTAATGATCATAGTCCTGATATTTCTTTTTATTCGTAATGACCGTTCCGTTATCCCGGTTCACATACAGGTATGTGATATTCGTATTTCCTTCCTGATACTGCTTCTGGTTTAGCACATAATTGTCAACATCCGAATAGATGATCTCGGCCGCATCATTTATCATTCTGTAGGCATCACTCAGCCTGCCGTTCCATATCTTGGAATTATTCACAAGCTGAAGTACCGTTTCTCCGTTTACCGTCTTATAGTCTCCGGGAATCTTTGTCCCGTCATAATTCCAGCAATTGATGTAAGCAATCTTTCCATCGATATCCTGAAGTCCCCTGAATCTGGATTCCCCGCTGCTGCTTTCCTGATATTCCCCCTGTTTCAACTCATCCAGAATATCATCTGCAGAACTGTTTCCTGTAATGACAAATGACAGATCCCCTCTGTCGATCATCTGTTTAAATTCTTTATAACGGAAATAGTGGTAGCTTCCGTCTGACCGCTGACACACAATGATAGCGTCCTGTTCGTCCCGGGTATCTGAGACGGAACCATCATCTGTCATCGTTTCTGCGATTAATTTGCCCCAGGAATACATGTCCCCCAGCCGGAAGGACAGTCCGGTCTCGTCTTTACCCGTTATCCCGCCTGTATCTTCATATTTTGCCACATCTACGATCTTATCCGGGTCATATTTTCCATCTGTATCATATAAGGTCTGATATTGGATCTCGTCCAGGATGTGATAATTGGCATTGGCCACAGCATTGGCAAATGCATTGCTTTCCTCATACGTCTTCGCAGCATCAGCAGAACACAGCTCCTGTATCAGCATCGGATAACGCGTAGCCCACAGGATGCATAACACCCCTGCAGCTGCAAGTATATGTGCCGCTGCCAGCAAAAAGAATTTTACTCTTGGCATTCGGTACCATTTCTTCATATATGCTCCTTCCTAAAGCTTCTCTATCTTATACCCGACACCCCAGACTACCTTCAGGTATCTCGGCTCCTTCGGATTGATCTCGATCTTCTCTCTGATATGGCGGATATGTACTGCCACTGTATTATCCACCCCGATAGCATCCTCATTCCAGATACTTTCATATATCTGATCGATAGAAAATACTTTTCCCTGATTTTTCACCAGTAATAATAAAATATTATATTCGATCGGTGTCAGTCTGACCGGTTCCCCGTCAACCGTAACCTCCTTCTGTTCATCATCGATAGATAATCCACCGACCGCATAAACAGCCTGATTACTTTTATCGATCGTGCTTCCAAGCTGTGTATATCTGCGAAGCTGGGACTTTACCCGCGCTGTCAGCTCCAGCGGATTGAATGGCTTCGTCATATAATCATCCGCTCCTACATTCAGCCCCAGGATCTTATCGGCATCCTCAGATTTTGCCGACAGGATTATGATCGGCATATTCTTCTTCTCGCGGATCTTTAACGTTGCCCGAATCCCATCCAGCTTCGGCATCATCACATCAATGATCAGAAGATCCACCTTCTCCCTGTCCAGCACTTTTAACGCTTCCTCACCGTCATAGGCTTTTAACACTTTATATCCTTCCTGCGACAGGTATATCTCTATTGCTTCTACAATCTCTCTATCATCATCACATACAAGTACGTTGTACATTTCTCATCACCTCCCTTATACTATACAAGAATATCAACTAATTTTTAAGTCCTGGTCTTGTAAATTCTTAAGATATTATGAAAATATGCTCTTTATCCGTTCTGTCGTCTAAAATAGAAACTGCTAATATTATGTCTAAAAACAATAAACCATATTTTCGTAAAGATATTTTTTCTATATAATAATCCCTGGTGATTTAAGAATCTTTTTTATTTTTTCATACTCCGTGGGATTTTCATCTTGTCGGATTCTTCCAAACAAAATTTTTAGAAAGAAGATGACATATTATGCATGAACCAGAAATAGAATATCTTATTCGCTCTCTTGGTATTGGTGCAACTTACCGTGGCTATGAATATCTCATTTATGGTATACGTCTTTGTCTGTCTGATGAAAACTACCTCCTTTTCGTCAGTAAGTATCTTTATCCAGACATCGCACGTCACTATAATACGACAAGTTATAGTGTTGAACGTGATATCCGCACTGTCATCAAGGTCTGTTGGGAGCACGGAAACAGACCGCTTCTCGAAAAAATTGCATTACGCCCTTTAACTCTGAAACCAACCTCCGGTGAATTCTTTGATATCGTAACTGCTCATTTACGCAAATACTCTGAATGCTGTCCTTTACTTTCCGCTCTTTAGAATCTGTTTTTGTCTTCTTCATTTTTAGTTAAGATTTTTTCGAATTCTTTTATGTTTTTAACATACTTTAGACATATTTTTTGTCTATACTATATATCAGATAGTTGATAAGCAACAACTATCACCCCCCTCATAAAGTAAAACACCGGAATCACTCTCCGGTGTACACTTTACTCTCATTCCTTTAGTAATTATAACAACAACAAAAAGCTCTCCGAAAAGGAGAGTTTTTTGTTGCATTTTTTTATAAAATGAACATACTTTTTTCACATTTCTTGATTATAATACTTTCAGATAGTTGGATAACAACTATCGCCCCCCCTCATAAAGTAAAGGCCGCCAGAAGATTACTTCTGACGGTCCACTTTACCGATAATTTCTGCGGATGTCTTTACGACTCCGCTTTTGTTTTATTTCTTTCTTCGATCCATGCAAGGATATCCTGATACACATTCTGCCGGTCCACCTCATTCAAGATCTCATGCCGGTCGCCTTCATACAGATGGATCGACACATCTTTGATCCCGGCATCTTTATATTTCTCATAGACTTTGGTCACATTCTTTCCGAATGCCCCTACCGGGTCATCGGATCCTGCCATAAAGAGCACCGGAAGCGTCTTCGGAATCCGCTTCATACTTCCCTTCCGTACCAGAACCTTCATACCGGTAAACATCTGATAATAGGCTCCCAGTGTAAATGTATAGGAACACAGCGGATCCCGCACATATTCATCCCTTTTCTTCTTGTCGGATGTGATCCATTCCTTCGATGTCTCGCCCGGTTCAAATTTCTTATTGAAACCTCCAAAGCTCAGATTATCCACAAATGTACTTCTGTATTTCCATCCTTTGAACGCTGCGATGATCCTGCAGATCATCCTTCCCGCACAAAGCGTCAGCATTCCCTGATAACCGGTTCCCATAATGACAACTCCCGCAAGGCCTTCCGCATACATCGTCAGATACTGTCTCAACAGGAATGACCCCATACTGTGCCCCAGCATAAAATACGGCACATCCGGATATTTTTTCCGTGTCATCTCCTGCAGCTGATAAATATCTCCGATTACATACTGATTCCCTTTCCGTTCATCAAAATATCCCAGATCAATTTCTGTCTGTATGGATTTTCCATGTCCCAGATGATCATGTCCGACTACATAATATCCGTGCTCCGACATAAATTCGGCAAATTCATCATAACGGTCAATATACTCCACCATTCCATGACATATCTGTAAGACACCTTTTATCTCTCTATCCGGAAGCCATTCGATCGCATGGATCTTTGTCACGGAATCTCTGGATGTATAATAAAATTCATGCTTCATCATCTATCATCCATTCTGACATACTCTTTATATTCGGCCAGCGGTTTGTACGCCGGACGAATGATCTTATCTACATTCTTAAGCTCTTCCAGACGGTGTGCACTCCATCCGACGATACGCGCTGCCGCAAAGATCGGTGTATAAAGTGACGGTGGAAGATCCAGCATACTATATACAAGTCCGCTGTAGAAATCGACATTCGCATTTACACCTTTGTATATCTTACGCTTTTCTGCGATGACCTCCGGTGCCATGTGCTCTACCTTTTCATACAGTGCATATTCCTTCTCACAGCCCTTTTCTCTTGCAAGCTGCTTAACGAACTTCTTAAAAATATCGGCTCTCGGGTCAGATACGGAATAGATTGCATGCCCCATTCCGTAGATCAGTCCTTTCCGGTCAAATGCCTTCTTATCCAACAAATCGGTCAGATACCGGCGTACCTCATCATCATCTTCCCAGTCACTGACTTTTTCCATCATATCGTCAAACATCTGGGTTACTTTGACATTTGCTCCCCCGTGCTTTGGTCCTTTTAAGGATGCCATAGCAGCCACGATCGTCGAATAAGTATCCGTTCCGGATGATGTTACCACATGCGTTGTAAATGTAGAATTGTTACCGCCGCCGTGATCCATATGAAGGACAAGTGCCATATCCAGGATCTTTGCCTCTAATTTCGTATATTCCTTATTCTCACGCAACATCATCAGTATATTCTCTGCTGTTGATAATTCCGGTGACGGTGCATAGATGAAGAGATCTTCTCCCATACGGTAATTATATGCATGATAGCCATAGATCATCAGCATCGGGAACTGACTGATCAGATTCAGGCACTGACGCAGTACATTTGGAATCGACGTATCGTCTGCATGAGGATCATACGTGTACAGGCTTAAGATTGATCTCGACAGGCTGTTCATCATGTCACGGCTTGGCGCTTTCATGATCACATCACGGACAAATGTCGGCGGCAATGTCCGTCTTTCCACCAGTGTCTCATGAAATGTCTGCAGCTGCTTCTTATCCGGAAGTTCACCGAATAACAGCAGATAGGCGATTTCCTCAAATCCATAGTGCTTATCTTTCAGAAACCCCTGCACCAGATCTTTGATATTGTAGCCGCGATAGTAAAGATTTCCTGCACATGGCACTTCCTCTCCGTTCACGATCTTCTTCGCACATACATCGGAAATGTTCGTAAGTCCCGCAAGGACACCTTTTCCGTTCAGGTCACGGAGTCCCCGTTTGACTTCGTACTTCGTATACAGCTCTTTGTCTATCGCATTGTTCTTCTCGCAAAGTTCTGCAAAATGGCTGATTTCCGGTGTTACCTCAAATAGTGTCTGTCCTTCTTTTCTGTCCATCGTCATCATCCTTTCTTATATGGAGATAATAAATCACTCAATCTTGCGAATTCTTCCAGTGTCAGTGTCTCACCTCTCACACTTGCACCCTTTCCAAGTGCATCAATCGCTGCTTCCACTTCTTCTTTTGTAAAATCTAATGTCGCCGCATTCTTCAGACCGTTCGCCAGTGTCTTCCTTCTCTGGTTGAAAGATGCACGGATGATGTTGAACATCAGCTTCTCATCCTGCACCTGTACCGGTTTCTCCTGATGACAGGTCAAGCGTATAACCGCTGATCCCACCTTCGGCCTCGGCATGAAACAGTTCGGCGGAACATTTGCCACAATATACGGGTCGGCATAATACTGTACTGCTAATGACAGTGCGCCATAGTCCTTATTACCCGGTCCGGTCTGCATACGGTCCGCAACTTCTTTCTGCACCATGACAGTGATACTCTCTACCGGAACCTCATTTTCAAAAAGTCCCATGATGATCGGCGTCGTAATATAATATGGCAGGTTCGCCACCACTTTGACCGGCTTTCCGTTGTTCTCTTCGTCTGCAAGCTTCTTAAGATCCAGCTTCAATACATCTTCATTGATGACACGTACATTGTCATATCCGCTTAATGTATCCTCCAGGATCGGGATCAGATTCTTATCGATCTCAACTGCGATCACCTTTCCTGCCGCCTGTGCCAGATATTGCGTCATCGTACCGATTCCCGGTCCGATCTCCAGTACCATATCATCCTCCGTGATATTCGCCGACTGTATGATCTTATCTAATACATGTGTATCGATCAGGAAATTCTGACCGAATTTTTTCTGAAATGAAAAATTATATTTCTGCAGAACCTCGATGGTATTCTGCGGATTTCCTAACGTTGGTTCCTTCATAGATCCTCCCGTATCTGTTATATGGTTTCTTGATTATTTCTCATTATACAATAATTTGGCCGGGATTGACAGCGATAAAAAATGAAATATGTATAAATAGAACATTGTATTCTACAGCCGATACATCTCTCTTGCATTTTTCTCCGTCTGTTCGACTACCTCTTCATACGTAATACCTTTTAATTCCGCAATCTTCTCTGCCACATAACGGATATAAGCAGAATTGTTGCGCTTTCCACGATTCGGTTCCGGTGCCATATACGGGCAGTCCGTCTCGAGTACAATTGACGTCAGTGGAATATTTTCCACTACTTCTTTCAGCTTCTTCGCATTCTTGAACGTTACCACTCCGCCAACGCCGATATAGAATCCCATCTTGATATATTCCTGTGCCATCTCTTTAGAATACGAATAACAATGGATCACACCGCTTAGTCCTTTCGCATGCTCCTTCATAATCTCCATGGTATCTGCCGCTGCCTCCCGGCTGTGGATCAGAACCGGAAGATCCAACTCTCTTGCCAGTTCCAGCTGCCGTATAAACCATTTTTTCTGCACTTCTCTCGGCTCATTGTCCCAGTAATAATCCAGACCGATCTCGCCTATCGCAACCACTTTCTCCTCTTTAAACAGCTCTTTCATCTGTGCAAAGTTCTCTTCATTCAGGCAGCCGACCTCATCCGGATGAATCCCGACTGCCGCATATACAAATGGATATTCCTTTGCAAGTGCAATAACCTTCCTGCAGGAATTATATGCTGCACTGACATTTACAATTGTGCCAACGCCCTGCTCTTCCATAGAATTCAGCAATTCTACTCTGTCCTCATTAAACTGCTCATCGTCATAATGTGCATGTGTATCAAATATCATATATCCCTCCGGGGACGGAGGATTTTCAAAAATAATGTCTTAAATCCTCCGTCCCAAATCAAAAATGTCCTGTCCCCAGTATCCCAATATTTATCCCATCTTTTCCACACGTTATCCCAAGGAATTTCATGGTTATCCCACCCTTATCCCAAGGTTTTCCACATACTTATCCACATCATGTGGATAACTTGTGTGACAGATACTGTATATAGATGTCGGATATTGGAGATATATATCAAACAAGGACGGTGATTCCAAAAATCCTCCGTCCTCATTTTCATTCTTTCATATACAAAGCCAACTATTATCAACCAGTTTCTTTGTATCTTTCTATACTTGCATTAGCAGATCTCTGCACCGGCCGGCATATTCTTCTCCGGTGTCATAAGTGCCAGATTACCTTCTGCGTCTTCCGCGCACAGTAACATACCCTCAGATAATACTCCGGCAAGTTTTGCAGGTTTTAAGTTCACAAGAACCATAACCTTCTTGCCTACCATCTCTTCTGCAGAGTAATGTTTCTTAATTCCGGATACGATCTGTTTTACTTCGCTTCCGATCTTAACCTGTGAGCAGAGAAGTTTCTTAGATTTTTTCACTTCTTCGCAGGCAATGATCTCACCAACCTGGAACTGCATCTTTCCGAAGTCATCGAATGTGATCTCTGGTTTTGCTTCGATGTCGATCACTTCTTCGTCAGCTTCTTCTTTTGCCTCTTCCTTCTCTTCTACATGTGGGTGAAGTTCTTCTACTTTTTTCATTACTTCATTGACATCCAGTCTTGCGAAAAGGATCTCCGGTTTTTCTGTTACTTTTCCGTCTCCAAGCTGAGCAAGGATCTTCTCTGAAGTCTCCGGCATGAAGGATTCCAGAAGTTTTGCTCCTGCTTTGATGCTCTCGATCAGGTTGTAGAGAACGGTCTCCAGACGGTCTTTCTTTGCCTCATCTTTTGCAAGTGCCCACGGCATTGTCTCGTCGATGTATTTGTTGCAGCGTTTGAACAGTACGAAAATCTCTGTGATTGCATCTGCGACACGCAGTTCATCCATCTTCGCATCGACTCTCTTCGGAGTATCTTCTGTGACAGCCTTAAGATCTGCATCGACAGCCTTTTCTTCTTCTGTCTCGGCAACACCCTTATCTGTTACAACACCGCCGAAGTATTTATTTGTCATGGAAATAGTTCTGTTTACCAGGTTTCCAAGTGTATTTGCAAGGTCAGAGTTCATACGCTCTACCATCAGCTCCCATGAGATCACTCCATCATTTTCAAATGGCATCTCGTGAAGTACGAAGTAACGTACGGCATCTACTCCGAAGAAATCAACCAGCTCATCTGCGTAAAGTACATTTCCTTTGGACTTACTCATCTTACCGTCGCCCTGCAGAAGCCATGGATGTCCGAATACCTGCTTTGGAAGCGGCAGATCCAGTGCCATCAGGAAGATTGGCCAGTAAATGGTATGGAAACGGATGATATCTTTTCCGATCAGGTGGAGGTCTGCAGGCCAGTTCTTATTAAACAGTTCTGTGCTGTTACCGTCGCAGTCATATCCGATTCCTGTGATATAGTTGGTCAGCGCATCGAGCCATACGTATACGACATGTTTTGGATCGAAGTCTACCGGGATTCCCCATTTGAAAGATGTTCTGGATACACACAGATCCTGAAGTCCCGGAAGCAGGAAGTTGTTCATCATTTCATTCTTACGTGAAACCGGCTGAATGAATTCCGGATGCTCATTGATGTGGTTGATCAGTCTGTCTGCATATTTGCTCATCTTGAAGAAATATGCTTCTTCTTTCGCAGGCTTACACTCACGTCCGCAGTCCGGACATTTACCGTCTACTAACTGAGACTCTGTCCAGAAAGACTCGCATGGAGTACAGTACATTCCTTCATAAGATCCTTTGTAAATGTCTCCCTGATCGTACAGTTTTTTGAAAATCTTCTTAACCTGTGCTTCGTGATCTTCGTCTGTTGTACGGATGAATTTGTCATAAGAAGTATTCATCAGATCCCAGATCCTCTTGATCTCGCCTGATGCATTGTCAACGAATTCCTTTGGTGTAACACCTGCTTCGTCTGCCTTCAGCTCGATCTTCTGTCCATGTTCATCTGTTCCTGTCTGGAAGAATACATCGTATCCCTGACTTCTTTTATATCTTGCGATGGCATCTGCCAGCACGATCTCATACGTGTTACCGATGTGCGGTTTGCCTGATGCATAAGCGATTGCTGTTGTAATATAATATTTTCCTTTATTACATTTTTCACACATGTTTTTTCTCTCTCCTTCTATGTTTACCGGATATATGAAATATAGAATGTGCCCTGGCACATTCTCGCGCTGAGCGCGGTCGCTTGCGACATCCTACTTCTTCGCGCGAATGCGCATCCTGCCGGAGGCTTTTTATATAACAGGAAACTCAGTTTCCTGTTATATAAAAAATCTCCCCTGCATTCACTCCTCATAACTTCTGTTACAATTCGTAAATCCCAGGGAAGACGAAAATCCGTGTTACCACTTCCATTCACTATCAGTCTCGCAACCGACAGTCTCTGCGGGTGAAGTCACCACTCCACCTCTCCGCTGTAAAGGGCGGAACCCTTCGTGAACTTACATTTTCCATGCTCATCCACACCGCTCAGTAAGCCATCTTCTGTAACGTTCCACCTGTCCCTCTCAGCATCACACTGCAGTATTCTCACCTGCAGTTCACGGGATTCTCTGTAAGGTTTCCTGTTACATACTCTCTTCATCAATGCGTTTGTCATATATCCATTCGTAATATAAATCGTAGCATATAAGCGGGCGGGATGTCAAGGTCTACAGGCTGTACGTATCAATCTTCTGCAATTAAATTCCTTAACTATCAATCAAGTACTTCCTTAGAATCAAACTGCTCCATAAATTTTGTATATTCTGCAGAATCTTTGAATACCGGTTTGTAATTTTTAACCAGTTCTTTACTTCTTGCAGCTTTCTCTTTCAGCAATCCATATGCTGCCAATGCAAACATTTTCGCTGTATCAATATAAGCCTCTTCTTCATTCGTCACTTCAAAGTTAATCTGATGAAGTCCGCCTTTTACACCGCCTGTATTGAATGTATAAACAGGCATCAGATGCTGCACATCACCTACATCTGTAGAACCGCCGGAATGTCCCGCGGCCTCTCTTACAGGTACTTCCGGTGCTGCAAGTTCTGCAGCTCTCTTCAACTCTGGCAAAGCCTGTTCTGCAAGTGTCGGAAGGTATCCCGGCAGTGTAGTAATCTCTACTTTTGCTCCCATCGCCACTGCACCTGCCTGAAAAGAACGATCTGTTTTCTTTGCCGCATCCGTAAATGCTTCAATTGTTTTCGCTCTTACCAGTGTCTCGATCACAATTTCATCCGGAATAACATTAACCAGATTTCCACCTTTCGTAATGATCGGATGAACACGGACGCAGTCTTCGTCACGAAAAGTCTCACGGTTGAGCCCTAATGCCTGAAGGCCAAGAGAAGCTGCGGAAAGTGCATTCACTCCCTTGTCAGGAGCTCCGGCTGCATGAGCTGCTTTTCCTAAATAGCGGATTACTTTTGATACAAATCCATTTCCTGTTCCGCTTCCGACTTGAATTTCATCTCCCGGCTGAATATGATGCGCCAGGCAGAGATCAATATCATCAAACGCTCCTGTACGGATCAATTCGCATTTTCCACCTCCATAGCGAATCTTGCCCTGCTCACGCAGCTGATTCTTAAATTCAATCTCACCATACTCTTCTGCAGGTGTGGCAAAAAATACTACCTGTCCACCCAGTTTTTCTGCAATCTCAGGTACTGTAAGTGCAAGTGCCGCACCAAATATGCCTGCCATCTGTGCATGATGTCCGCAGCAGTGAGCCGCATCTGTTTCAGGATTTACATAGGCATGTTCCGGGATTCTCAGAGCATCCAACTCTCCTAAAAGTGCAAGACTTGCATTCTCCTTCTTCTCTTCATTCAGGTATGCTTTTACACCTGTGATGGCAAATCCTGTTTCTGTGTGAAGTCCTAATTCTTTCATCTTATTTACAAATTTCTGTGAGGTACGGAATTCTTTATAGCCAAGTTCCGCATGTGTATAAATATCTCTTGCAAACTCAATAATTTCATCTCTATGTTGATCAATTATATCTATAATTAACTTTTCCGTCTGATCCATGTCTTCTACCTCGCTTTCTTTAACTCCGCTCAGAACCACTTACTGAAGTTCTTCTGGGATCCACCATAATCCATCATTATTTTTTTTCATATATTCTTTGAATTCATCAGAATGATATGCATCTACGATTGCCTGTGCCCATGCTGCATCTTTGTTCTCTTTTTTTACTACAACCTGAAGTACAAGGTAATCTTGGATATCTTCGTTCGCAAGTGCTGTAGAAGCATCGATTCCTGCATTGTATACAACACTTCCTGTAATTGCTACATAATCAAAATCAGCCATTGTAGCCGGAATTGTCATACTGTTCATCTCTGTAAACTTAATGTTATGTGGGTTCTCAGTGATATCATCCTGTGTTATTGCGGATGGATCTGCATTCTCATCCAGTTTGATCCAGCCGATCTTCTGAAGCATCAGATAACACCGTGCTGTGTTAGATGCATCGTTTGGAACTGCCACTTTTGCACCGTTCGGAATATCGTCGATCGAATCATATTTATCAGAATATACACCTGCCGGCACTGTCGGGATCGGGCTGATTGCTACCAGATCTCCGTTATAACTCTTGTTGAAATTTTCCATGTAAGCTGTATGCTGCTCAACGTTAACATCAACATCTCCGTCATTTAATGCAACGTCTGCTGTCTGAAGATCAGAAAGATCAACGCCCTTTACTGTGTATCCCTCTTTTTCAAGAATCGGAACAATGGCATCTTCAAAAAGCTCTGTATATGGTCCCTGAGATTTTCCATAGACGATTTCCTTCTTATCTGTGTTTTTTGCTGATGAATCACTCTTTGCAGAATCGCCTGATCCTGAGTTTCCGCATGCCACAAGACCAAATGCTGTTGCCGCTACTAATACACTTGCAATAAATTTTTTCATTTTCATAATCTAAATCTCCCTATTCTTTTTATCTATCTCATGTCCGGCTGTCGTTACACAGTGACTGTAAACACTCACAACTATTATTACCAGGCTTGTTGTCCTGTCTTTTTTGTTTCTTACAGAACTCTGATATTTATTTATGCTGTCTTAATTTTCTTGAAATTGTATTTCCTGCAAACTGAAGGATCTGTACAAAGATAACCAGTACTACAACTGTGAAAATCATCAGTGGTGTGTTCATTCTCTGGTATCCATAAGTCAGTGCCAAATCTCCGACACCGCCTCCACCTACATATCCTGCCATCGCAGATGCTCCGAGAAGTCCGATTGTACCAGTTGTCAGTGCCAGAACAATAGATCCCAGTGTCTCAGGAAGAAGGAAGTAACGAATAGTCTGCCATGTTGTAGCTCCCATCGCTTCTGCTGCTTCCAGAATACCCGGATTAATTTCCAACAAACTGTTCTCCATCAATCGTGCCAGATATGGACTGATGTAAATAACAAGTGGTACCAACGATGCCGTACTTCCAATCGTAGTTCCAACAATTGTTCTTGTCAGTGGCATGATTGCTACAAGAAGGATTACAAATGGAATGCTTCTTACAATGTTAATGTAGATACTTACAATATTGTAAAGAATCCGATTCTCTGCAAGTCCGCCCTTGCGACAAAGCACAAGGATCAATGCTAGAATGATTCCTATGATGGTTCCGATGATCAGTGACCATGCCACCATATATAAAGTCTGTCCTCCACTGGTCAGTAATTTCTCCAGTGAAACTCCAAAATACTGCTGATCCATTAAATCACCTCTACCCTTTCTCTGATTACTCCGTTTTCGTCAATCTGTTTCTCTGCTTTCAGAATCTTCTCTTCAGATCCTAGCAACTGTAAAATGAACACACACATTATGTTGTCCTGAAGTTCTTGAACGGTTGCTCCTAAAATATTTACTACAATTCCTTCTACATGACAAATATCTGAGATAACCGGGCGTTTTACGCTGCTTCCGATAAATTTCAGTCGTTCTACACGGAAATGCTCTTTCTGCTCTTTTACAAGACTTATGATGCTTTCAGGAATCTGATCATTCACAACAGTCTGAACAAATCTCTTTGTAACTGGTGCCTGCGGTTTTCCGAATACATCCAGTACACTTCCCGCCTCGACTACCTGGCCTTTCTCCATGACTGCTACTTTATTACAGATCATCTGAACCACCTGCATCTGATGTGTGATCAGAAGGATTGTAACCCCCATCTCACGATTAATCTTCTTAAGCAGTTTCAGAATTGCCTCTGTTGTCTGTGGATCCAAGGCACTGGTTGCCTCATCACAAAGCAGGATATCCGGTGTTGTTGTCAATGCTCTTGCAATTCCGACTCTCTGTTTCTGTCCACCAGAAAGCTGGCTGACATACACGTCTTTCTTGTCTTCCAGTTCTACAAACTGAAGAACTTCTTTGACTTTCTTGTCAATCTCAGCCTTCGGTACTTTCTCAAGAATCAGCGGCAATGCTATATTATGATAAACTGTTTTGGATTCCAGAAGGTTGAACTGCTGGAATACCATTCCAATTTTTCTTCTTAATTTACGAAGCTGCGGTTTCTTCAGACTTCCAAGTTCTTCTCCATGAACCGTTACAGTTCCGCTATCCAGTGTTTCAAGTCCATTTACAAGACGAATCAATGTGGATTTACCGGCTCCGGAGAATCCGATGATTCCGTAAATGTCTCCCTTTTCTACATGGATGCTTACATCCTGCAAGGCATGTACCTTACCGTATTTTCCGGAAAAGGTTTTGTTTGCGTGTTCTACTTTTATCATACTCATCACTCCATCTATGTGTGTTTTTCGTATCTCAGATTCGATATGCGTATGATACTGCTTTTACCCTACCTTGTCAATAGGTTTTGTATGTTTTATATGTTTTCCACTAATTCGGCAGCTATTTTGAATTATTTCTATTCATTTTTTTATTCGTTTACATAGTATACTGTTATCTTTGTTCTCAATCTCTCCCATCTTCCACTTTTCACATCATTGACGCAACCAATCAGAGCGCTTATAATATTCTCGTTATTTACAGAAACTATACATAAGATTGGGGAATTTATTATGACCAGAAGACAATATTTCACCGCCGGTTTCAAGGACGGAATACCGATCTGTCTTGGATACATAGCGGTTTCATTTACATTTGGGATCATGGCAAAAAAAGTCGGAATTTCGATCTTTGATGCGGTTCTGATCTCTCTGACAAATGTGACCAGCGCCGGACAGTTTGCAGGGCTGTCGCTGATCGCATCGACCGCTTCTTATATAGAGATGGCCATCACACAGCTTATCATCAACTTAAGATACTGTCTGATGTCCTGCGCACTTTCGCAGAAGATTGATCCGGAAGCGCCGCTGTTCCACCGTTTTCTCATTGCTTACGGTGTGACCGATGAGATCTTCGGCGTCACAGTTTGCAAGGGTGGAAAACTGAGTCCTTTTTATTCTTACGGGGTTATATTTATCTCTGTATTCGGATGGGTATTCGGTACATTTCTTGGAATCCTGTCCGGTAATATATTACCGGCTCGTGTTGTCAGTGCATTAAGTGTCGCACTTTATGGTATGTTTCTGGCGATCATCATTCCGCCGGCCCGTAACAACCGTGTACTCGCAGGTGTTGTTGTCATTTCCATGGCAGCCAGCTTTTTATTTGACAAAACACCTGGGCTTAGGAATATTTCATCCGGATTCCGTATTATCATCATTACTCTGATCATTGCAGGAATTGCGGCTTATTTCTTCCCGGTGAAAGAGGACGAGTACGATGAACTGGAAGAAGCTGGCGAATTGAGTGACAGTACAAAGGAGGCACACCATGAATCATAATATTTACATTTACATATTTGTGATGGCGGCAGTTACTTACCTGATCCGTATGCTTCCGCTGACGCTGATCCGCAAAGAGATTAAAAGCACGTATATCAAATCATTTTTATACTATGTCCCTTATGTGACGCTTGCTGCTATGACATTCCCGGCAATCCTCAGTGCCACTGCGAATATCTGGTCTGCACTTGCCGGATTTATCATCGCCGTATTTCTGGCCTACCGTGGCAAGAGCCTGCTGAAGGTATCCTTGTTCGCATGTCTCGGCGTCTTTATTGTTGAGCTGATTACCGGATTATAAGTCATATAAGTTACCGGAAGTTTATGATATTGGCTTCCGGTTATAAACAATGAATACATATTTGCGGGAAATCCCCATATAAATGATACAAATGATTTATATGGGGATTTTTATGCAAAAATTTCTCGAAAAATTTAAACGGAAGCCATTACTCTTTTTGCTTCCGTCTGCATCCGTACTTCTACTCCTTTTTCTTCTGTTCTTTCATTCTCAACAGGATGCGGATCAGGCATTTTCGAAATATACTTCTGAACTTTTCCGACAGGAAATCAGTGGAAATACAATTACTCTCCACTACACCTTAAAAAATCCCGAAAAATATGGCATAAAAAATGCGCCCATTTCTTATGGACAATGTACCACCGATCCCGAACTGGTCCGGTCTAGTGTCGACGCGGAACGGACCAGACTTCGCTCCTATAACAGAACATCTCTTTCCAAAGACAACCGTCTTACTTATGATGTGCTGAATGACTATCTGAATTCTGCCTATGATCTGTCCCCTTATACACTCTACGACGAACCACTTGCACCTCTCACAGGAACTCAGTCACAGCTTCCGGTCATCTTATCAGAATACCGTTTTTATGAGATCTCCGATATTGAAAACTATCTGCAACTTCTTACTAAAACACCGGAATACTTCCGATCTATCCTGAATTTTGAACACACAAAATCCGAATCCGGTCTTTTTATGGCCTCCTACACTGCTGACTCTATCATCAAAGAATGCCGGGATTTTGTTAATTTAAAAGAAAGCAATTATCTCTATTCTTCTTTCGTGGAACGACTGGAAGAACTTGCTTCTGCCAGAGACGGTGTCCTTACCGAAAAGCAGCGGGAAGCCTATACCCGGCAGAACAACGTTTACATAAAAAAATATATTTTTCCGGCCTATGAACAACTTATTTCCGGATTGTCCGAACTCCGCAGTTCCGGCAAAAACAATAACGGGCTGTGCTATCTTCCGAATGGCCGGACTTATTACGAATATCTGGTAAGAAGTGAGACCGGTTCCTCCCGCAGTATTGCAGAGCTGCAAAATCTTGCAAATACACAGATACTTTCGGATCTTACAGTTATGCAACGGGTGCTGACTGGTGATTCCTCTTCTGCCTCATCCTCCATAACTTCTGATATTTTCAGCCCCCAGGGTACACTGCTCGCCGAATCTGATCCGAAAAAGATTTTATCCACATTATCCGGCAAGATTACGAAAGATTTTCCACCATATCCACAGATTCATACACAGATCAAATACGTCCAGAAATCCATGGAAGACTACTTAAGCCCGGCTTTCTACATGATTCCGGCCATCGACAACACTTCTGAAAATGTAATCTACATCAACAACGGACACATCACCGACAACCTCTCTCTCTTCACCACCCTCGCCCACGAAAGCTACCCCGGACATTTATATCAGAATGTCTATTATGCAAGCCTTCATCCCGATCCAATCCGTTGTGTACTGAACTATGGCGGATACACCGAGGGCTGGGCCACTTACAGCGAGATGATGAGCTACTACTTTTCCACACTGACGAAAGAGCAGGCTACATTATTTCAACGCAACTCATCTGTCATTCTGGGACTATATGCACTTGCCGATATGGGAATCCATTACGATGGCTGGAAACTTGCCGATGCGGCGGCTTTTTTCCACACTTATGGGATAACGGATGATGCGACCATTGAGAATATCTACGATCTGATCATTGCCGATCCGGCTAATTATCTGAAATACTATATTGGGTATCTGGAATTTCTGGAACTTAAGAAAAATGCAGTGGATAAGTGGGGTGATAACTTTACGCAGATGCGGTTTCATAAGGCGGTTCTGGATGTTGGGCCGGCGTCGTTTGATGTGATCCAGAAGTATGTGTTTAAATAGAAACAGGGACGGGGAAAATGGAATTTTCCCCGTCCCCATTGGCCCATTGGCCCCTTAATTCGTATTACTAGCCGCAATCTTCACCTTACTCCAAAGATTACTGATCTCTTTCTTCGTCTCTTCATTATACTCAAAGACTTCATCATTCTTATTATCTGTTCTTGGTATATATGCATCAATTCCTTCGAAATCTCCGCCCTTGCCATACAGATCTTTCATAACCTTCTTATTCGCCGATGTATAACCTACATAACTTGAATTGTCATAAGCTCCGTCATAATCACTTGCATAATTGATAAATGCATGTGCAAGTTCCGGATTCTTCGCATTCTTCGGAATGACCATGGCATCGGACCACTGATTGGTTCCGCCTTCCGGCATGTAGTATCCCATGTTTTCATTCTCATTGATCACATATGTCGCATCTCCGGAATAGATCAGACCAAGTGCCTTCCTTCCCTGTGCCATGTTATCAATGATCTCATCGGTAACGATCTCCGGCTTCATGGTCTGTACACATTGAACCAGCCAGTTATACGCTTCCTGGATCTGGCTTTCGTCAGACGTATTCATCGAATATCCCAATGCCTTCAATGCCATCATAAAGGAATCTCTCTCTGAATCATACAGGTAGATGTCCCCTTTATATTTCTGATCCAGGAAAATATTATAGCCTTCTTTTTCCAGGTCTTTGATGTCGACTTTTGTCTTATCGTACACGATTCCGACTGTTCCCCAGAAATACGGAACAGAATATTCATTCTCCGGATCATACGGAAGTCCTTTGACCGCATCATATAATTTATCCATACAGTTCAGTTTCGACTTATCTAATTTCTGTAAATATCCTTCGGAAATGAGTCTCTGGATCATATAATCACTTGGTACAATAATGTCGTAAGCTTCTCCATTTGCAACCTTAATATACATCTGTTCATTCGAATCAAAATTTTCAAGAAGTACCGTTGCCCCTGTCTCTTTCTGGAAATCCTGGATAATATGTTCACCTACATACTCGCCCCAGTTGTAGATACGAAGCGTCTGTCCCTCGAATGGAAGCGGTTCTTTCTTGTTATTATATGTTACAACTCCGGCAACCACTGCGAGCGCACATACAACTGCGATTGCAGGTACCAGTACGTTTCGTCTGCCGATGCTGTTTCTCTTCGCACGTTTTGCAAAAAGTGCCGGTGCAGCATTGATGATCACAAGTACGATCGTGATGATCACAACCACCAGTGTCGAGATTGCATTGATACTCGGGTTGACACGTTTACTCATCGTATACACCATGATACTTAAGTTCTTCACACCACGTCCGGTTACGAAGTAAGAGATAATGAAATCATCCACTGACATGGTAAATGCGATCAATGCACCGGCTACGATTCCCGGCGTGATCTGCGGCACAACAACTTTCGTCAGTGCCTGCCACGGTGTTGCCCCCAAATCCATTGCCGCATCGGCAAGGTTCGGATCCAGCGATTTGATCTTTGGCATGACCGATAACATAACATACGGAATACAGAATGCAATATGTGCCAGAAGCATCGTTACATAACCTTTTTCCACATGAAATGTAATAAATAATAACATAAATCCGATTGCTGTTACAATCTCCGGATTCATGATCGGAAGGTTGTTGATCTGCTCCATCAGGTCACGCACAATCTTCTTTGATTTACTGATACCGATTGCTGCAATTGTTCCTGTTACCGTTGAAATAAAGGTCGCAAGCAATGCAATACTGAATGTTGTCGACAGTGCATCCATCATATCTGATGAATCCAGCATATGTTTGTACCAGCGGAGTGAAAATCCTGTAAAACTCGTCAGTGATTTCCCATCGTTAAATGAGAATATGATCATATACAGGATCGGGAGATAGAAGAACACAACCGCCAGTATCATAAGGATCTTCCCTATCGGACGTTTTCCCTTATTATTCATAACGATTATACCCCCTTTCCGCCCTGGTTACGAATCTCGATCTTACGGACAACCATCATAAGTACCATCATGATGACCGCCATGATCATGGAAATGGCACTTCCGAAGTTCCACTCTCCAACCGTAATGAACTGGTTCTCGATCATATTTCCGATGAGGAAATACTGACCGCCGCCGAGCAGCTTCGGTATGAAGAAAGAACTGACTGCCGGAAGAAATACCAACGTAATCCCGTTGATAATTCCCGGCACGGAAAGCGGCAGTGTCACACGCTTAAATGTCTGCGCCGGGCTTGCCCCAAGGTCTGCACTCGCTTCCAGCAAGGAATTGTCCATCTTACTAAGTGACGTCTGGATCTGCAGGATCATAAATGGCAGAAAGTTATATACCATTCCCAAAAGCACTGCCTCTTCTGTATAAAGAAGAGACCCTTTTCCCAATCCCACCAGTTGTAAGATTCTCTGGATCAGGCCGCCGTCACTTAAGAGTCCGATCCATGCATATGTTCTTACCAGCATGTTGATCCACATCGGGATCGTGATTACAAGAATCAGCGCATTCTGCTTTTTCTGCTCACTGCGCGCAATATAATATGCGATCGGATAGCCCAGCAACAGGCAGATCACGGTTGTCTTTACCGCAATCACAATGGAACGCCAGAGGATTAATAAGAAATCCGGGTCGGTAAAAAATTTGGCATAATGTTCCAGTGTAAATGTGAACGACAGAATGGTATTTCCCTGGTCTGTCACTGAATAAAGTGCGATCAGAACCATCGGGAACACCAGCATCAGTACCGCCCACACAATGTACGGAAATGCTAACTGTGAAAATTTCTTCATCTTAGAATACCACCTTCGGCATAACATGGATATCTTCCGGGAAGAATGTCAGGCCGACCTCCTGTCCTTCCTCCGAATAATCCGTTGTATGGATCTTGAACTCACGTCCCGTAGTGGAAAATGTAATCTCATACACGCCTTCTGTTACTTCTTCCGGATCAAAATCATAGTCTACACTGATGTCCACGCTCTGGTCTTCATCCGTCAGTTTCCATCCCTGTGCATTTGCCCATGTCTTAAGATCCGTATCCAATGCCTGGGATTCTGTAATCTCATCTACCGTCTTGAAGAAGTTGAATGCCATAACACCTTCATTTGCCTTCTCATTCTTAACGAACGGCTGGTTAACTACAAAGATGGTTCTCTCGATGCTGGTTCCGTTTGCTGTGCTGAATGTTACCGGATACTGGCCTTCTTTTGCTTCCAGTTCATATTCAATATTTGCAATGGAAATGTACTCATCACTTTCCGTCTCCCATGCCTGTGCATTCGACAGTGCGACAATTTCCTTATCATCCAGATTCTCCACATCTTCCAGATCTACATAGAAGTTGTTGGCACTGATCTTCTCGCTTCCGTCTTCGCTGGTCACATCGTGATTACGGATGACACGCATGTTGACCGTAACACTCGTTCCGGGAACCGTCTCCACCATGATCTCATAGTGCACACCCTTGAACAGAACACTTAATACCTCACCTGTCATCTTGCCGTCTTTTACATCTACGATATCGATGTCTTCCGGACGGATCACGACATCCACCGGCTCATTTTCCTTAAAGCCCTGATCCACACAGTCGAACGTGATATCATCAAAACGGACTTTGTAATCCTCAATCATTCTTCCGGAAATGATATTGCTCTCTCCGATGAAGTTTGCAACGAAACGGTTCGTCGGCTCATTGTAAATCTCCTGCGGGGTTCCGATCTGAAGGATCTCACCTTTCTGCATAACGACGATCTTATCCGACATCGTAAGTGCCTCTTCCTGATCGTGTGTTACGAAGATAAATGTAATGCCGACCTCCTGTTGGATGCGCTTCAGTTCATACTGCATTTCCTTCCGAAGCTTTAAGTCCAGCGCTGCCAGCGGCTCATCCAGAAGCAGTACCTTCGGCTCGTTGACCAGCGCTCTCGCGATTGCCACACGCTGCTGCTGACCACCGGAAAGTAAGGTCGTATTCTTACCCTCATAGCCTTCCAGACCGATCAGTTTCAGCATCTTCATAACCTTCTGTTCAATAATATCTTTACTCATTTTTTTAAGCTTTAATCCAAATGCGATATTTTCATATACGCTCAGATGTGGGAATAATGCATATTTCTGGAATACGGTATTCAGTTCTCTTTCATACGGTGGTTTTCCGGTGATATCTTCATTGTCAAAGATCACCTTTCCTTCATCCGCATCCAGGAATCCTCCAAGGATTCGGAGCAGTGTAGTCTTACCACATCCACTTGGTCCAAGCAGGGTTACGAATTCATTTTCATATATGTCCAGGTTGATCCCTTTTAACACAACCTGCGAATCAAAGCTTTTCACAATATTGCGAAATTCGATTAGTTTTTTCTCTTCCATGGTTCTCCTTTCCATGGGGACGGGTTTTCCGGCTTTTTTACTGTCCCCTCTGGTTTATTTTTAAAAGATTGGCGGTGTCGTGATCCACAATATCTTTGCCGGGCTATTCCCGTGATTATAAAGATAATGACTCTTCGCACCATCCATATAAAACGTCTCATGCGCCTTCACTTTATATTTTTTACCGCCGCGCATAATCGTAATATTTCCCTTCAGTACATAGCCAAATTCCTCGCCCGTATACGACGTCTGGATATGACTCTTTTTATGCGGATAGAGTGTCATAAGAATCGGCTCCATCTGGTTCTTCTGCGCATTCGGAATGATCCATTCCACCTGGTAATCTTCTTTCTCATCAACGAAGAAATCATCTACTCCGAACACGATCTGCTTTTCTTCCTCTTCATGAAAGAATTCCGACAGATTACTTCCAAGTGCTTCCAGAATGTCCTCCAGTGTCGCAATACTCGGTGCCGTCAGGTTACGCTCCACCTGTGACAGAAATCCTTTCGTAAGCTCACTGCGCGAAGCCAGATCTTCCAATGTCAGATCATTCTGCTTTCTAAGCTCTCTCAGCTTCTTTCCGATATCCACATTTTCACCTCCATATTTTCAAAAGTTTTCTATTACTATACTTTTTTTTCAAAAATACCGAACAAGCTTTATTATACACATGTATGTGGATAATGCAAGTGAAATGCATGTAAAACCTTGACATAAATTAAAAATATGCTATAAGGACATTGCTTGCCCGGAAGTCTGTGGTCCGCAATGCCGCTTACGGAACTTGTGATCGCAGTATATGTGGTGTATCATCTGCGGAAATATACGTGTTCACTGCCGGGATAATGTGTTATCATTAACCATAGAAAATTTTCCAGAGGTAACCACATGAATACAGCAACTACAGCAAATATTCAAAATAATAATCCTACTGCCTTTTACCACCTCCCAGGCCTGTTTGAATTTTACGAATTGTACCGCATATTCCTTCCATTATTCCGGAAACACAGGGAATATTTTTACGACTGGTGTGAGATTGGCTCGATCTATGGCGCTCCTTCGGATTGTATCTGGGGCGGCGGGCGTACTTCATTTGGATATTCTGATCCGGAAGACGTGCTTGATCTAATGCGGGAATACGGCATCTCGGCCCGGCTGACGTTCAGTAATTCGTTGCTACGGGAAGAACATCTTACAGATAAGAAATGTAACGAGCTTTGTAAAATGTTCGAACACGCCTCTGATGCTGATAATTCACCACATACACACCAACTCCAGAATGGCGTGATCGTGCACTCCGAGCTTTTATTAAACTATTTACAAAAAAATTATCCTGATCTCTACCTTATCTCTTCAACCACAAAAGTTCTGACAGATTTTCAGGATTTTTTAACTGAAATAAACCGAGAAGATTTCCGTTATATTGTACCGGACTTCCGGTTAAACAAAGTATTCGATAAATTAGACCTGATGTCGCAGCACCAGAAAGATAAAGTAGAATTCTTATGCAATGAATGCTGCTGGTTCGGCTGTAAGGACAGAAAGACTTGTTATGAATCCGTCAGCCGGAAGAATCTCGGAAATCCTGCCCCGGAGTTTCACTGTGCTTCGCCGGATGGCGGTAACGGTTACCGCTTTTCCAAGGCAATGGAAAATCCCGGATTCATCAGTGTGGATGATATACCGAATATTTACATGCCCATGGGATTTTCTAATTTTAAGATTGAAGGACGCGGGCTTGGAAGTGCGCTGATTCTTGAATTTCTGCTTTATTATATGACGAAGCCGGAATATCAACTGCATGTCAGGGAAGAGATTTATCTGGATAATATGCTCGATCTTTTTTAGCCATGTAGCCATGTGGACAGAGTTTTTGACTTTTTTATTGTCCCTTCCGGATCAAAAATGAACGCAAGAAAACCTGCCCGTCGGCAGGTTTTCTTACATTCTAATCTATTTTTATTTTCTTTTGCTTTTCTATATCTCAAACGTCTCCAGATCATCCGGCACATACAGATTGCCATGATAATACTGCTGTCCTTCCTCCGTATACAACTTCTTTCTCTCCGCCAGATGTGTCTCTTCTGTATGATACAACAACAGATTCGGCACACCGAGTTCTTCCGCAAGCTGGCATGCTTCTTTTACTGTACTATGATGCTTCTCATAAGGCTTGAATTTATCCGCCTCACCGAACAGGCAAAATGCCTCATGAAGCAGCCAATCACTGCCCTTCACATATTTATAATCCACCTCATTGTACGGCTCGTCACCAACACAGGTGAATTTCTTACCGCTTTTAAGCTGCATGGTGAATCCGAACTGTTTCGCCTTTGTCGAACCAATATCGAAGAATGTCACTGGACATCCGAGAATCGTTCTGCTGTCTCCGTCTTTCACGACATCAAACTGGATTCGCTCCCCCATGTGCTTACAGACCTTCTGCTGGATCGTCATATTTGCGATTGCCTGAATCTTCTCTGCCAGCTCCTCATGGCAGTAAATGCGAAGATCACCTTCATATTTTCCCTGGTTCATTCTCTGTCCGAGCATACGCACCAGCCAGATAATTCCAAGCACGTGGTCTACATGCTCGTGTGTAACGAAGATATCGTGGATATCATTCATGTCGATTCCTGTGTCTTTTAATACTTTCAGAATACGGTTGCCACCGCCTGCATCTACAAGGAAATGTTTACCTTCATCGCTGATTGCATAGCAAGTATTATAACATTCACTTACCGTTGCATTTCCGGTTCCTAATATTGTTAATTTCATATGCTTTTCTCCATTTCTGGTTTTTGTACCGCTTTTTCGTAGTACTTCTATCAGCAGTATAGCATATTTTTTTCAACTGGTTATGTACTGGATTTTGAAATAATATTCATTTTTTCTTTTTATAATATAAATGTGCTAAATATTTACAACACTGTTGACAATTTCCTCAAAATCTATCTTACACTCCCCATCATAAATTCCAACCGGCACTTCCCCATCCATTCCATATATCATCAGATCCATATTTTCTCCAAAATCATCTCTCAGATCATACACAATTACCTTCTGATTTTTCACATCCGCAATCCAGTATTCCCGTACTCCCGCATTTTCCAGTTTCTTACCGAAATCCTTTTTTCTGGTGGACGGAGAGCATTGCAGCTTCTATCTCTAAATTTTGTATATTCAAAAGTTAATATATTTAATTTTATTTCATCCGTATAACATTGTTGGTTCGCTTGCACGACTGATTTTCAGAACGATATTTATTAAGCCTGAGAAAGCCAAAAGCACAACCAAAATTCAGAATCAGGATGAGAAGATTTTGGAATAAATGATTTCCCGTATCATTTCAAGCCACAAAGATTGGAAACGGCTGTTGATTTTTTTCATATTTTTTTCTTACCTCTCATATATTATCCTTAGTTTCATATTCTAAAGTATGTCTTAAAAATGCCTTCTGCAAAACATACCACAAAGTATGACATGTAGATTGCAGGAATGATTTTTCATATATGTTCTAATTACAAAACAATCACATTCTATTTTTGTCTTGTGTATAAGACAAAAATAGAATATAATTGTTCTATATATTTTGGAGGTATGTTATGAATAGAGATAGTTTAAAACAAATCATGATTGACCAAAAAGAAATCTACCTTAATAATCCACTTATTCCAAGACATTACTATCTGGAAGAAAATGTCAATTACTGTTTTGTTGGCATTCGTAGAACCGGAAAATCTTATATGATGTATCAACAGATAAAACAATTGGAAGCAAATGGAATTCCATTATCACAAATCGTTTATGTTAACTTTGAAGATGAACGTCTTTTGGAAATGACCGCCGCTGACTTAAACCTTATTTTAGAAATCGGGTTAGAGATATCCAGAACTGACGTTAAACCATATTTATTCTTAGATGAAATTCAAAATATCACTGGATGGGAAAAATTTGTCCGTAGAATTGCTGATATGAAATATCGGATCAATATAACAGGCAGTAACAGTAAAATGTTAAGTAGTGAAATTGCATCTACTCTTGGCGGTCGCTTTGTGATTATGAATATTTATCCATATTCTTTCTCAGAATACCTGATTGCCAATCATATGAAAAAGAATTATCTGGATGTAATCAGCACCAAAGATAAAGCTGATGTGCAAAACCAATATAACCAATATGTAACATATGGAGCTTTCCCTGAATTAACGGAAATAAATAACAAAAGAGTTTTTTTGAATAGCATCTACCAGACCGTATATCTTGGTGATATCATAACAAGAAATAAAATTACCAATGACTTTGCTGTGAGATTGATTTTAAAAAAGATTGCCGAATCTATTACGAAACCTTTATCTTTCAGTAGACTGACTAATATATTAAAAAGTACAGGAACATCTATTGGCAAACAAACTGTAATCAATTATGTTGGCTACATGACAGACTCCTATTTGCTTTTTACTCTGCAAAACTATGCTGCAAAACTGGTAGAAAAAGAGACTTCTCCCAAATATTATTTCATGGATACAGGACTTCTTGGACTTATGTTACTAGACTGTAAATCTGCCCAACTGGAAAATCTTGTCGCCATCGAATTAATCCGTCGTTACGGAGTAGAAAATGTTTACTTCTTTGAAAATAATGTGGAAATCGACTTCTATGTTCCGTCAGAAAATCTGGCTATCCAGGTCAGTATGCAGGTATTAGATAATATAGATACACGAGAACGTGAAACCCGTGCTTTCGTCAAATTAAATAATTTCATACCGGACTCCAAATGTATTCTGATTACAAATAGTGAAGAGGCTGTTCTTGACTGTGAAGGAATTCGTGTTGAAGTGATTCCAATCTGGAAATGGCTATTGATGAATGATTTGTAGAAGCCACGAGGAACGCTAATTCCCTGCTTTTTTATTGTCCCCGTTGACTCTACCAGGAATTTTCACTTGACTCCAATTTTATTTTTCTACTAAACTATAAAAATTACAAATAAAAACTATATATAAAAGCACTTACAGTACTTACCAACTATAGTTTCCTGTAAGTGCTTTCCCGCAGGTGGCAGCTTCTTCCGTATCTTTTACTTTCTCTTGTATCTTTTATTCTTCCTCCGCCAGCTCCCCAAACTCCGTCTTCTCAAATTCCTGAATGGAAATGTGTCTCTTATTCGGGTTCGCATACACGAAAGTCTTATCTACATTCTCCAGATAGTTCTGGATCTTATCGTTCGTCGCGCTGATGATCGCCTGGAAGCCAAGTCCGCGGATCAGCGAGATACAGCTTGCCACCTTCTCGGCATCCATCTTGGAGAACGCCTCATCCAACACAACCAGACGCAGTGTCGGTGACCGGTGCATCTTCGGCGACAGATTGATCTTATAAAGCTGCGCAAAGCTTGCCAGAAGTGCCACGTACAGCGGGTTCTGTCCCTCTCCTCCCGAGTTCTTCTTGATCATCTTACTCAGTCCGATCGTCATCTCCTTATCGCCATGTACGATCTGCTGCATATCGAATGACAGATAGGTTCGGTAATCCGCATACTTATCCATGTTACGTTTCGCCTCATCCATCTCGTCCTTCGTCGCATTCTCCGGCGGGATGAAGATGTTGATCAGCTCGTTCATCATCTCCCCATACTGATTCTCATGCTCCATCGTGAACATATCAAGCTGGTTGTCCATCGTATCATCTAAGTCAGACGGACGGATCTGCAGGGAATCATCCATGAACATCTTATAATATTTTCCATCTGCACCCTTGTTCTTCGTGATCACGAACTGATACTTATCCTTACCGAAGTCCAGTTTGCTGATGATCCGGTTCAGCTCATCCCTTCTCTGATAAGCCTCCAGGATCGCACTCCGGATCTTGAAGATGAAGTCATCTTTGAAATGCTCCACAGCCGCTTTCGCCTGTGTCTTCGCCGACTCCCTGTAAGTCTCCAGATGATCGCAGGACAGCGAATTCAAAAGCTTCTCATACGGCGCGTTGTCCCGGATAGAAGTTGAGAATGTACGGTTCGGATATTCTCTGATATAACTGCTTCTCTCTTCCACCAGCTTCCGGTAAGCGTCTTCCTCTTCTTCCCTGAGCGTATATACCCGCGAAACCATCTGACGTCTCAGATACTCATAATTCTCGGATTTTCTGCCCGACAGATATTCCTGGAACTCCTTCTCGTAACGCTTATCTGCTACTTTTCTCTTCACGTCCTTCATCTGTTCTTCCGATTCGAGAACTTCTGCATTCAGACGTTCGATTTCTTTCTTGTTCTCCCAGATTGCTTCCTGCACCTTGGATACGGATTCTTTCTTCGCATCCTGTGCCGCCTGCACTTCTTTCTTCTTGCCTTCCCATGCAGCAACGGATTCATCCTTTAACTTCTGCATCTGTTCCAGAAGCTGAGCCTTTTTCTTTTCTTTGGAAATGATTGCCTTGCTGTCAGCCAGCCATCCGAGATAATCCTCTGCCGGCTGCTTCAACATCTCCATCTGCATTGCCTGGCGGATCTCTTCTAACAGCTCCTGTACCGGCATTCTCTCGCCACTTAACTTCTCACATTTTTCTTCCAGCTTGCGGATTCTCTGGCGCATACTCGTCTCACCGATGTAGGCTCTTCTGGTGTAATTCTCCGGATTCATGTGCTGCAGTTTGTAGCTCTGGTACAGCATACAATCCGGTGTCACACCGATCCTGCACTCACGCAGTTCATCCAGTGATTCGCATTTCTTTACATTTCCAAGGAAGAAATTAATGTATTCCTGCACATACGCTTCTTTCGCTTTTACTACTTCTGCCAGCGCGCCCGGCTGTACCTGATGCTTGTCCTTCGTAAGCTTCTCCGTATCCAGGACTGCTGCCCGGAAGAAACGTTTCGTATCCATCTCCTGGTAAATGTCCATCGCAGCCCTGGCATACTTTGGTTCCACGATCAGCTGCAATTTATTATTTCCAAGATAACCCTCCACTGCATTGTGCCATCTCTCATCCTTCACATCCAGAAGATCCGCAAGAATATGCACATTCACGAACTTGCCGCAGCGCTCATGCAGACGGTTACGCAGTTCGAATCTCGCCTCTTCCAGCTCTCTCGGATAAGCCTTCTTTCCCTGCTTCAGTTCTTTTAATTCTGCTCTTGCCTCTTTCTCTTCTTTCTTGATCCGGCGAAGGTCTGCATCCGCTTCCTGTCTCTGGTCTTCCAGCTCCTCCTGCAGATCTTTTAAGCCTTCCTGCAGGCGCACAAGCTCTTCTTCGGAAATGCTTCCGTCTGCGAATTTTTCGATATCCCAGATCACCTGATTTGGCGTAATGTCTTTCTCCGTCCATGCCTTCAGATGCTCTGCAGTCTGCTCCCAGCGGACTTTTCCGTTATTCAGACGCTCCAGCGTCTCATTTAATGTATCCAGATCTGATTCCAGCCTTGCATATCCACTGTCTGCGATCCGCAGAATGATCTCTTCATACTCTTTCTGCAGGTTCTTTTCTTCCTGCTCCAGCACCTGTTGCTGCTTTTTCAGATCTTCGATGGCTTCCTGCCTTACCTTGATCCGGTCTCTGGCTTCCTGACTCTTCACCTCATGGTTCATAATCTCCAGACGGTCGATCTGATAAGAGCACACCTTCTCCTCATCGGATTTTTCTGCATACTGCTCATATTTTCCGCAGATCAGCTTCAGTCTTCTGATCTCCTCCATCGTCTCTTCGATCTTACTGCGCATACGTCCATACTGCATGACACTTTCCTGCAGATCCTCAATATGGATATCCTGCTCCATACAGATATATTCCTTTACGAAATCTTCCAGTTTGATATTCATACGGAACGAGATCGCACGTTTGAATAGCTTTGGAAATTTTTCCATGTCCAGACCGCCAAGATAGATATCGTATAGTTGTCTCCGGAATCTTTCATTGCTCGGACCGCAGTAGAACTGTTCCGGCGTAAAGGAACGCTGCATGTACTCCCGCATTTCCGCAGTGGTAAGGCACCGGCCTTCCGAACGGTAATGATTCGGAAGTAATTCTCCCGTATGCCAAAAGAACAGGCGGCTTACGTCATTATTCGACGTATCCACGTCAAACACAACACCGACACACTGCTTATCCCTGGTATTCGTCTGTGTCAGCTCCAGCACGATCGTACTGGAAAAATTACGATTTCTTAAATACTGTGATTCATTATTTTCACTGATATTCACCATACCTCTTAAGTACTCGATCAGTGTACGGTCCGAATCATCTGCTGCCGCCTTGTTGAAGAATCCACGGCCGTCCGTATTGGCATACAGCACGATCTGGATCGCATCCAGAACCGTCGATTTACCACTTCCGGAATGTCCGGTGAAGAAGTTGATTCCTTCATTAAGCGTCAGTATCTTTTTATCTATGTAATGCCAGTTATTCAGGCATATCTTCGAGAGTGCTTTGAATGGCTGCTTCGTCTCCAATTTGATCCTCCTCACTGAATGTTGCTAATAATTCCCTGATGTCGTCTCCTAAAAGTACCGTATGGATACAAGGGTAAATGACCAGGCGGGTCGACTCGTTTAATTCTTCCAGAACATCAAGCGGCTCGATGATCTGATACTTCTTCAGAAGTGCGATCGTCCGTCTCATTTCCGTAATTGACGGAAGACTCTTCAATACATGAAATTCTCCCGCTTTTCCGTTTACTGCACCAAGTGTTGTCACCACATGGCTGCTCGACGATGCAGTCTGCATCTGCTCGTCATAGATAAGCTTCAGCACCAGTAAATAGATTGTCGCCAGACGCGGCAGCTTCTCACCCCATAACTGCTCTCCCTGGATATAGATCACACCCATATGTACATTTTCCCGCAGTGTAATCCCCGCCACCTCAAAATATGCTTTAAAAAATTCTAGATGCTTCGTACATGTACGGTATTCTTTTGTATACTGCATCCTTCCCGCACGTTTATCAAATTTTCTTTCCAGAAGAAATGTCTGACGGTACAGTGTCTGGATGACCTCTGTGACCTCTTCTTTTTCTTCCTGAGTTAACTGTTCGTAATAATCTATCATTTATTTTCAGAACTCCTTTTATCTATTACACGCGCCGTTTCACAAACCTGAGTGCCGGATACCGGTATCCGTCCTTTTCCACCATCTCCGGTTCTTCTTCCAGCACCATATATCTGCTGTTCTTACGCGTACTGTAATCATAAGCAAGAATCAGTTTTTCAAATTCTTCCTCGTCAGCAATATTGATCTTCGACGCATCCATCACTTCATCTTCCATATTATTCTCGATGAATTCTTCAATCTGCTTCTTGCTGAACCGCATCTGTATCCGGTTCAGTCTTAAGATATCATCCTTATCCAGATCTCCCGTCGTCTCATCCGGAAGCAGCTGACTGATGAAGTCTTTTCTGGATTTTCTTCTCTTATATAAAGACTTCTCTGACAGAATCTCCAGAAGTGACAGATTCATGCGCTTTCCGGTCTCTGTGATGATCTCTTCCATCTGCTCCGGTTCTTCCGACATCTTATTCAGAAGCTGTACCACCAGGCCCTTCGTATCCGTCTCACCGCTTAACAGATAATTCATTCTGGTTACCGTTGCCCGGACATATTTCGTATGTTCTTTGTCCATATTGGCAATGCGATGCTCGATATCGTCAAATCCACGCTCGATCAGATCCAACAGATCCAACACATCATCCTGGTTATCTCCCAGCATCTTCGACCGTGCCTGTACCTTCATGATAAATGCTTCATCATCCCGGATCTCTCTCAGACATTTCTTAATATCCATCTTATAGATATAAAAGTTGTCCGATGTTTTCAGAATATGATACTTCTTCCATACGATCTCTTCCACATAACTGTCCAGATGTTCCCGCAGGATCCCACTGTAAGAATCCTGCTGCAAAAGCTTCGCAAAGAATTTATTCATATTATGAAGCATATCCTGCAGTGCCTTATTCAGCCGCCTCGTATTCACCAGAGCCGTCCTTAAGAGCCCGACACTTGCCCGCGGATCATTGCGGAACGCATACAGCGTTGCATACACATTCTGAATATAAATATCCGTCTCCGATGCATCTTCCGAATTCAGCTTTTCAAATGCATCGATCATCACCGCCGCATAATCCGGAATGACAATATTTGTCACCAGTGTATTATAATCCTCGATACGCTTCAGCCATCCTGCCCGTAGCAGCCAGTTTAAGATCCTCGAAGAAGGCGTCTCCAACATATCAAAGTCTGTATCATTTTCCTCCCGCTGTAGCTCAAAGCGCTTCTTCGCATTCATATCACTTAAGATCTGGATGCACACCTCTTTCGTCAGAAAATAGTTATTATATTCGTATTCTTCATTAATACATAAAAGTGCTTCAATATAAATATCCCGGTTGACCGAACGGAACAGACTCCAGAACGTATCCGGGATTTCATTCATTAACTGCATCTTGTTTTCCTCCAAATGATTCCTTACAATTCTACCATTTTTAGGGGAGTTTTTCTACTGCAAGTTATTTTCCACTATTTTATGTACTCTTTATTTGTTTTTTGCCTTCATAGCTGATATGATAAAATAATAAAGATAAAATAAAAGACAATATAGAAATGAAGACGGAGGTAAAATTATGTCCGAAAATATAGAAAAAGCAGTACAGACCGAAGAATCGTCTGAGACTAAAGGAACTGACAACGTTGTGCTTTATCCTGTTTCTGATGAGGAGAAAACTGTATCTGCTGCGCAGGAAACTTCAGATACTGAAAGCAAAGCTACCGACGGTAAAACTGCCGATAACACTAACAAATTCAGTGACACCCAAAATACAAAAGAATCTTCACCAAAAGATGCGGAAGAAGAAGACGACGATGACTTGGAAGAAGATTTCTACGAACAACAGGAAAAATCCCGCTCCAAAGACGAGCATCCGTTCCGCGAATTTTTCTCCAATTTCCGTTCCAAACGCAAGATCGAGATGAACCGTGATGAACAGATCCTCTCCCGCATCAGCGATAAAGATCTGATGGAGTATCTCCGCATGGAACAGAAACGTATGGAACTTCTCCAGCAGGCAAAGGAAGTACGTGAGAAAAGATTCTGGACTACATTCCAGCTCGCCATCTGTCTGTTATCCGTTATCCTCGTCATTTATTTTCTGAAGGATAATCCGGTAATACTCGTGACGATCCTGTATACACTCGGAATCCTCGCCGCCCTCCGTATCTGGAGCAAAGCCCAGAATGGAAAGGGCAGCAAAGGCAACAAAGATAAAACCGATGCTTAATTCCCAAAAGTTATCCACAATCAACCAATATCCTGTGGATAAATCTTTTTCTGCCGCAGTTTAATGTAGACAACTTCCCGGAACAAAGCATAGAACACTGACATCAGCGGAATAAAGATCAACATTCCAACGATACCCATCAGGCTTCCGCCTATACTTACCGCTGCCAGCACCCAGATAGACGGAAGGCCGACCGAATTGCCCACCACATGCGGATAGATCAGATTGCCCTCTATCTGCTGGAGTACCAGGAACAGTACGATAAATATCAAAGCCTGAACCGGACTCACCATAAATATCAGAAACGCACCGACCGCACAGCCGATGAATGCTCCAAAGATCGGGATCAATGCGGTAAATGCGATCACAATTCCCGTAAGAAGTGCATACGGAAGCCTAAGCAGCGTCATCGCAATCACGAACATAGATCCCAGGATCAGAGCCTCTACACACTGTCCCGTCAGAAAACTGGAGAATGTCTTGTATGTCAATGCAAGAACCTCCAGCGCAGCCTCTGCCCTTCCCTTTCTGACAAATGCAAATAACACTTTTTTCGCCTGTCTTCCCAGCTTTTCTTTCTGCAGCAAAATATACATTGCAAATACAAAAGCGATAAAGAATGTTCCCACGGCACCAATGATATTTTTCGCCGTATTGATCGTAGATTCCAGCATACTTCCGGCTCCGTTCTTCAGAAACTCCAGCGCAGCCTCCATCACCTTGTTCCAGTCAAATTCCAGATTGTTGACTACATTCATGATCTCCTTATTATTATGAAACCAATGATCTGCCCACTCCTGCAGCTGCGGGATAAAATCCTGGATACTCTTCCCGAGACTGGCAAATGTCCCGGCAAGCTGCGGAATCAGTCCAAACATGATAATTGCAAGAAGCCCGATCACACCAGAAAGAACGATCAGAAGACTGACCCCTCTGGCATATTTTCTTTTATATTTTTCAGGAAGCTTTCTCTCCGTGAATAATTTTCTTTCCACAAAATTCATCGGAACGCTTAGGACGAATGCAATCGCACCGCCAAGCAGAAATGGATATAAAATATTCAATACGAATCTAAACGCATCCATCACAACATCATATTTCCACAGACAGACGATCAATAATGCCGTAAATACGATCAGCCCCCTGATCTGTTTTACCGTTTCTTTTCTCAATTCCATTCTCTGTTTCTATCTCTCTTTCAAATATTTCATTCCCTGGATCACAGGAAGATTCAACAATGCAAGCCCATATACTGTCATCAGCTGCTTCAGGCTCAACGTAACTACTTTGAACATTCCGTGCAGTCCCGGAATCATAAGAACACTTGTGATCAGGATCATACCCAGAACAAATGCTCCGATCAGATACTTATTATTAAAGAATCTCTTTGTAAATATTACCGGTTTATCATCCTTACAGTTAAATCCATGCACCAGACGGCTCATGCATAAGGTTCCGAATGCCATCGTACTTGCAAGAGCTGCATTCTGGCTTGTGTATCCGCTCAGGAATGCAGC
The DNA here is from genome assembly GCF_009875615.1 of Dorea sp. BIOML-A1. NCBI lineage: Bacteria > Bacillati > Bacillota > Clostridia > Lachnospirales > Lachnospiraceae > Dorea > Dorea sp. BIOML-A1. The sequence goes on along the minus strand of NZ_WWSA01000028.1, from coordinate 3,291 downwards.
CATCGTCATTACGCCGATGCTTACTCCTTCCGTTGCGATACTCAGCAGATATGGCTTTGTAAGGATTGACTCGCTCATTGGTCGTGGTCTCTGCTCCATAACCGCTTTGGAATGTGGTTCTACTCCCAGTGCAATTGCCGGCAGACTGTCTGTCAGCAGATTGATGAACAGCAGATGCACCGGTGCAAATGGAACCGGCAGTCCGGCAACGGATGCACATAATACAACCAGAATTGCCCCGAAGTTACCGGACAACAGGAATTGAATCGCATTTTTAATATGCTGATACAGATTTCTTCCATTTTCCACAGCTTTTACAATGGTTGCGAAATTGTCATCCGTCAGGACCATCGCTGCCGCATCCTTGGCAACCTCACTTCCGGTCACTCCCATCGCAACACCGATATCGGCCTGTTTCAACGCCGGTGCATCATTCACACCGTCACCTGTCATTGCTACGATATTCCCCTTTTCCTGCCATGCACGGACAATTCTGATCTTATGTTCCGGCGAAACCCTCGCATACACAGAAATTCCTTCTACAAAATCCTGCAGTTCCTCGTCCGACATATCTTCAATTACGGCTCCCTCACAGGCCTCCGATTCTTCTTTTAAGATGCCGATTCTCTTTGCAATAGCCGCTGCAGTAATCTTATGGTCACCGGTGATCATGATCGGACGGATTCCTGCACGTCTGCACTCCTCCACCGCAAGTCTCGATTCTTCTCTCGGCGGATCCATCATTGCGATCAGACCGATAAATATCAGCTGGTCTTCATCCTCCATACCGATCTCTTTCTTTTCCTCCATCTGCTTATATGCAAATGCAAGAACCCTTAAGCCTTCTCTGGAAAATTGCATGTTCTGGACGGCAATGTCCTCCCGGTCAGAATCAGTCATCTTTCTTACAGTATTCCCGACCCGTATTCTGTCCATACGCTCCAACAGGACATCTACCGCACCTTTTACGATCATCATATGTCCTTCCTGAAGGAGTGCATCATTCATATTGTGAGCAGTCGACATCAGCTTCCGGTCACTGTCAAACGGCACTTCCGACAATCTCGGGTATCTCTCCCTTACCTGCATCGCATCAATACCAAGATTCGTTCCAAGATTGATGAGCGCCGTCTCTGTCGGATCACCGATCTCCTGTCCGTCCGTATTCGTAGAATCATTACACAGGATACTGAATCTTAAAAGTAATTTTTCATTTTCATTCTTCAGATTAATCTTTCCTGCCGGAATCCTCTTTCCATTTACATAATAATCCTCGACCGTCATCTTATTCTGCGTAAGCGTTCCCGTCTTATCCGAACAGACAATCGATACACTTCCCAGACCTTCCACTGCCTGCAGCTTACGTATGATCGCATGTTCCTTTGCCATCTTCTGCGTACCGAAGGATAACACGATCGTAACGATCGAGCTTAAAGCCTCCGGTATTGCCGCAACTGCAAGTGCAACAGCGAACATAAATGCAGAACCCCACGATTCACCCTGAAATACATTCACTCCGAATATCACTACGGAAAATGCTAGGATCAGCACCGATAATTTCTTTCCGAAATCATCCAGATTCACCTGCAGCGGTGTCCTCTTTTCCGAAGTATTCTTCATAAGATCTGCAATCTTTCCGACTTCTGTCTTCATACCGATCGCAGTTACTTCATATCTTCCTCTTCCATATGTGACGAAGCTTCCGGAGAATACCCGGTTCGTCTGATCTCCCAGTGCCGCAGCTTCTTCCACTTCATCCAGATTCTTCTCTATGGAAATGCTTTCTCCCGTCAGAGCACTTTCATCTACTTTCAGACTTGCACATTCAATCAGCTTTCCGTCTGCCGGGATACAGTCTCCTGCTTCGAGGATCACTTCATCATCGATCGTGACTTCCCTGGACGGGATCTGGATCACGCTGCCATCACGCACAACCTTGGCTTCCGGTGCCGATAACTGCTTTAAACTGTCCAGTGACTGCTCCGCCTTTACCGTCTGTATCGTTCCCAGAACCGCGTTCATCGTAATCACAACGAAGATAACAATTGCGCTCTCCGCATCTCCGAGAATTCCTGATATGACCGCCGACACGATCAATATAATAACCAGAAAATCTTTGAATTGTTCCAGAAATATCCGGAGTACACTTTTCTTTTTTCCTTCCGTCAATTCATTGAATCCATATTTTTCCTGATTCTGCCTTGCCTGTTCACTTGTTAACATCTTATTCTCCTTTCTGTTGTGCAAAGTTATACAAAACCGTTGTGCAAAATAAAGCGTAAATCTTAATAATAAAAAAAGAGACCTTTATTGCACAAAAACTATGCAATAAAAGTCTCACCATTTCATTACGATACGGATGACCTGTCTGTCATCGTACTGACGTCATCGTAAACATCTATCCTTAAAAATAAATAGATGCCGATTACTCCCTTTTATTAAAATATAATATAAACATTTTTCTGACTTCTGTCAATCATTTTTAACAAAAAAAGAAGCAGTACTTATATACTACTTCACTCTCATTCCATGAGCGTGCGGGGATTCGAACCCCGGACAACTTGATTAAAAGTCAAGTGCTCTACCACCTGAGCTACACGCCCTCATTTCCTTTTGCAAGGAAAATGCCCAGAACCGGAATCGAACCAGTGACACGAGGATTTTCAATCCTCTGCTCTACCGACTGAGCTATCTGGGCATACACATAATATTATGTGTGAGTTGCGGGGGCAGGATTTGAACCTACGACCTTCGGGTTATGAGCCCGACGAGCTTCCAGACTGCTCCACCCCGCGATATTAAGTTAAGTCTTGTGACTTAAAGCCGATGATCGGACTCGAACCGATAACCTGCTGATTACAAATCAGCTGCTCTGCCAATTGAGCCACATCGGCGAGTGCCTTACGGCTAATGGATGGAGGTGGATTCGAACCACCGAAGCAATTTGCAGCAGATTTACAGTCTGTCCCCTTTGGCCACTCGGGAATCCATCCATATTATTTAATTTGATGGGACCAATAGGGCTCGAACCTATGACCCTCTGCTTGTAAGGCAGATGCTCTCCCAGCTGAGCTATGATCCCATACAAACGACCCAGAAGAGACTCGAACTCTCGACCTCCGCCGTGACAGGGCGGCGCTCTAACCAACTGAGCCACTGGGCCATCTTCAATTGAAGCTATGTACCTTCAAAACTGCATACAAGAAATATTTTCTTTCATCCTACCTATCACCTTGCTTGGTCATGCCCTCGACCGATTAGTATCAGTCAGCTCCATACATTACTGTACTT
>NZ_WWSA01000027.1:0-45189 GCF_009875615.1 Dorea sp. BIOML-A1 | reverse complement strand
AATTACCAACGCCTCTTTCACATTCACTGGAACGCCTTTTCAAGCTTTATTCCGTGTGTATCAAATGCCTTACGAATTAATGGCAATTGCGTAACGGTTGTGGCCTCCACCGGGTTACATTTCCGGGCATTTTATTTATTAACATTCGCTGCCAGTCACGACTTGAAGGAAACAATAGATAAGGATTATTGTGAATGTGGAATGCCATTAGAAATAGTTAGAGAGTCAGAATCACCGTTAAAGGAACGAAGCGAACGTGTTTGAGGCGAACGCCGAGTTTGAGCGTAGTTCCTTTGCTTTTAGGTGGTTCTGACTCTCTTAGTGTTTCTTATGGTATGGAACCTGAACAAGAAGCCTTATCTATTGTTTCCTTCAAGGACTGAGAGGCCGCTTCCCCGTTCATAAATTAAATCCCAATTAAATCCCAATAATATTTATAAGAGCTTCGCCATCACCGACGCATAAATCTCCTGGTTACGTTTCTGCCAGTTGTTTGCAATGGTTGCGGCTTCGGATTCTGTCGGGGCTGTTACGGTAAGGTCGATGAGGGGGAGTCCCTGTTCAATGACCTGACAGCGCACCGAATATTCCATGTTGGAATTTTCAAAATAATCTGCTTTCACAGACATTTCGTTTTTTAATTCATAATGCTTTTCTTTTAAAAATTCATCAATATCATGCTGGATCGCAGGTGAAATATCGTTGGTGAAATAGTGGATTGTCTCGGCACCATCCTCCGTAAGATGGTAAAATGTACGGTGATGTGTAGACTCTTCTCGGATAAATCCCGATTCCAGAAGTTCGGATAAAGCCTGCTGTAATTTGAAGTAGGTTGTATATCCTTTATCCAGAATGAATTCAGATATCTGGGAATTGGTGAGAGGAAAATCAACTTGATTCAACATATACAAAATGATTAATTTATATAGCGTAAATGATTTGGCCATGGTTAATACTCCTTTCCCTGCCAGATGTCATGTGTTTTAAAGTACGACTGTAACTGATTCAGTACCTGTCTTTTATTACAGGTCCATAAAGGAGCGGTCAGAAGCTCCTTTGGTCCGTCTCCGGTCAGCCTGTGGATAACAATATCAGGTCTGAGGTGGTTGATGCATGCTCCGAGAAGTTCGTAATATTCCTGCGGATCTGGAACCGGAAATGGATCGGACGCATAGATTTCTGCCAGATCGGTGTCTTTTAATATGTGCAAAAGCTGCAGCTTGATTCCCTGGATATCCTGTCTGTTCAGATACTGTATGGTCTGAAGCATGTCAGGCTTTGTCTCGCCGGGAAGGCAGAGGATCGTGTGGACGATGACATCTATTCCCCGTCTGCGAAGTTCAGATACAGCGGTCTCGAATACCGGAAGATCATAGCCTCTTCGGATATAACGGGCAGTTCTTTCGTGAATAGTCTGAAGTCCCAGCTCGACCCACACAGGTTTGATCTGATTCAGACGTTCCAGAAGATCTAAGATTTCTGTGCTCAGGCAATCCGGTCTGGTTGCGATGGACAGAATCCGGATATCAGGATGCAGGATGGCTTCCATATATAACTTTTCCAGATATGCAAGAGAAGCATAAGTATTGGTGTATGCCTGGAAATAAGCGATGTAGGATGATCCGGTATATTTTTTCGCAGATTGTTTTTTACCGGATTCAATCTGCTCTGTGACAGACAGGGTATGGCTTTCGGCAAAATCACCGGAACCTCCGCGACTGCAGAAAATGCAGCCGCGGGTTCCAAGTGTTCCATCCCGGTTTGGACAGGTCATACCGCCATCGAGAGAAATCTTATAGAGCTTTTCACCATAAGTAGTTTTCAGATAATAATCGAGAGAATAATATCTTTTTTCTCCCCAGCGTACAGTCATATCAGATCAGTTCCTTTACAGCACGACTTACAACGTCGGCAACACGTGGATCAAAAGCTTCCGGAAGAATATTATTTTCATTTAATTCTTCATCCGGAACCAGACCTGCGATAGCCTTTGCAGTGGCAAGTTTCATTTCTTCCGTGATTGCAGTTGCACGTCCTTCCAGAGCACCTTTGAAGATTCCAGGGAAAGCAACTACGTTATTTACCTGGTTCGGGAAATCGGAACGTCCGGTTCCCACAACCTTTGCTCCGGCTGCTTTGGCAATATCCGGCATGATTTCTGGTACAGGGTTTGCCATAGCAAAGAGGATGGCATCTTTGTTCATAGAAGCAACCATGTCCTGGGTGACAATATTCGGAGCAGATACACCGACAAAGATGTCAGCACCTTTTAAAGCATCGGCAAGGGTACCTGTTTTCTGCTCCGGATTGGTTACTTCGACCATCTTTTGCTGCATCCAGTTGAGATTTTGAGATCCTTTTCCGAGGATTCCGCTGATGTCACACATTGTCACGTCTTTGAAACCATAGGTGAGAAGAAGCTTTGTGATAGCAACTCCGGCAGAACCGGCACCGTTTACAACAACTTTGGCAGATTCTTTGTCTTTTCCAGTTACTTTCATGGCATTGATGATACCTGCAAGGACAACGATAGCTGTTCCGTGCTGGTCATCATGAAATACCGGAATGTCAAGGAGTTCTTTCAAGCGTTCTTCAATTTCAAAACATCTGGGTGCACTGATGTCTTCCAGATTAATACCACCGAAAGCAGGAGCGATATTTACAACGGATTTGATGATTTCTTCCGTATCTTGTGTATCAAGACAGATCGGTACAGCGTTGACACCGCCGAATTCTTTGAAAAGTACTGCTTTTCCTTCCATAACCGGCATTGCAGCAAGAGCACCGATGTTACCAAGTCCGAGTACGGCACTTCCGTCGGAAACAACAGCTACAGTGTTGGATTTCATTGTATAAGTATAGGCAGCCTCCGGATCCCTGGCGATCACCTTACAAGGTTCCGCAACACCAGGAGTGTAAGCAATTGCCAGATCTTCTCTTGAGTTTACGTGGGATTTTGCACAGGTTTCAATCTTTCCGTGCCATTCTTCGTGCATTTTTAAAGCTTTTTCGCTATTTGTCATTTTATGGATACCACCTTTTTATGAGTTTTTTTAATCATATCATTCATAGAAGAGCAAGTCAATATACGCAGAAAGCATGAAAAGTGAAACAATTTATTGTGAGAGGGTGCTGTTTGTGAAAAGATGTGCCGGGATGTGCAGTGGATTACTGTGCAGTGGATTACAAAAAAGTCCTTTAAAAATGTAGAGATATATAGTATAATAATGTCATGTTTCAACTAATATCGTCATTTCTGACGTAATTTTCCAGATAACCTGCAAATTAAGAAATGCTGAATCAATGAATGATGAAGTTATGAACGGGAAACCAGATAGAGAATGAAGATATATTTTGAGGTGAAAGGGCTATATGATGAAAGAAAAGTATGAATCTCTTCCGTTGGCGACATTAAAAGACCTGGCAAAGGCAAGAGGATTAAAAGGAATTTCCACCATGAAAAAAGCTGAACTGATCGAGCGCATGCTGGAGGAAGACGAGAAAGTAAAGAATAACGCAAAAGAAACAGTAAAAGAATTATCTGCCAATACCGGAGATAAAGAAGTTCATGACATAGACAAGCTGGACAGTGGTATTACAGTGCGGGGGATTCTTGAAGTTATGCAGGATGGATATGGATTTATTCGTAGTGCGAACTATCTGCCGGGAGATAATGATGTCTATGTATCCCCATCGCAGATCCGTAGATTTAATCTTAAAACAGGAGATATTCTGGAAGGAAATACCAGAATCAAGACGCAGCAGGAAAAGTTCAGTGCACTTTTATATCTGTCAAAGGTAAATAACATTGATCCGATGAAGATCATGCACAGAAAGAATTTTGAAGATATGACGCCGGTCTTTCCGAATGAAAGACTGAGCCTGGAGTGCGGGAAGACAAGTACGGCCATGCGTATTATGGATCTGATGTCTCCAATCGGAAAAGGACAGAGAGGTATGATCGTATCGCCTCCGAAGGCCGGTAAGACAACTTTGTTAAAGCAGGTGGCTTTATCCGTGCAGAAGAATAATCCGGAAGTACATCTCCTGATTCTGCTGATCGATGAACGTCCGGAAGAAGTAACAGATATCCGCGAGTCTATTGAAGGGGAAAATGTAGAAGTTATTTATTCAACATTTGACGAACTTCCGGAACATCACAAGCGTGTATCTGAGATGGTGATCGAGCGTGCAAAACGTCTGGTAGAACACAAGAAAGACGTGATGATCCTGATCGACAGTATTACAAGACTTGCAAGAGCATATAATCTGACTGTTCCACCATCAGGAAGAACCTTGTCCGGTGGTCTCGATCCGGCTGCACTTCATATGCCGAAGCGATTTTTTGGTGCGGCAAGAAATATGAGAGAAGGCGGAAGCCTTACAATTCTTGCAACAGCACTGGTAGATACCGGAAGTAAGATGGACGATGTGGTATACGAAGAGTTCAAGGGTACCGGTAATATGGAACTGGTACTGGATCGCAAGCTTTCGGAAAAAAGAATGTTCCCGGCAATCGATATTCTGAAATCAGGAACAAGAAGAGAAGACCTGCTGCTTTCAAAAGAAGAACAGGAAGCGGTAGAAAGTATGAGAAAAGGTCTGAATGGACTGCGTCAGGAAGAGGCGGTAGATAACATTCTGAATATGTTCTCAAGAACAAAGAATAATGAAGAATTAATACAAATGGTAAAAAAGACAAAATTTATCTAGACAAATATTGATTCTTGTGCTACAATGAACAAGCTGTGTAAATGAAAAGAAATTTACGGCACATTTATGTGCGTGTCAAGAAAATAAAGAAGAGGTGAAAATCATGAAAGAAGGAATACATCCAAATTATTATCAGGCAACTGTAACTTGTAACTGTGGTAATACATTCGTGACAGGATCTACAAGCGAAGAAATCCACGTAGAAATCTGTTCTAAATGTCATCCATTCTATACAGGACAGCAGAAAGCAACTCAGGCTCGTGGCCGTGTTGATAAGTTCAATAAGAAATACGGAATGGACAAATAAGATTACAGGTATTGGGTTGAGGTTTTTGAATCTCAGCCCTTTTTTCTTATAATTTTAATTATATAGAACTTGTAATGATACAGAATATATGAAGGAGAGTATATGAAATCATCGAATATTGGCGGGCAGGCGGTGCTGGAAGGTATCATGATGAAGAATCGGGACCGTTATGCCGTAGCTGTCAGGAAGCCGGACGGGGAGATCTTTGTCCAGATAGAGGAATTTCATAGTGTTACCGGCAGATATAAGAAACTGACGACAATTCCGTTTGTCAGAGGAGTGTTCAATTTTATTGATTCTATGGTACTGGGAATTAAGACACTGACATTTTCAGCATCATTCTATGAAGAAGAGGAAGAGAAAAATTTTTCCGAAGCTGAACAAAAGAAAAAAGAAAAACAGGAAAGTCTTTTGATGGCGGGGACGGTTGCATTTTCTATTGTGGCTGCAGTGGCGATCTTTATGGTCCTGCCATATTTCCTGTCATCATTGATGAAACCGGTTGTTCCGTCTTATCATTTGCGGACAGTGATCGAAGGCTTTGTAAGAATCGGAATCTTTATTATCTATATTTTACTGATCTCGAGGATGGAAGATATCCAGAGAACATTTATGTATCACGGTGCGGAGCACAAGTGTATCAATTGCATTGAACACGGACTTCCGCTCACGGTGGAAAACGTAAGGAACAGTTCCCGGCAGCACAAACGCTGTGGTACAAGCTTCCTGTTTTTCGTGCTTGCGATTAGTATTATTCTGCTGCTCCTGATCCGGGTAGAGTCACCGCTTATGAGAGTGGTTGTACGTATCGTGCTGCTTCCGGTGATCGCAGGTGTTTCCTATGAGGTGTTGAAGCTTGCGGGAAACAGTGACAATCCAGTTGTTAATCTGCTGAGTAAACCTGGAATGGCAATCCAGAAGATGACGACCAGTGAACCGGATGACGGGATGATAGAAGTTGCGATACAGGCAGTAGAAGCAGTATTTGACTGGAGGGCTTATGAACGGGACAATTTTCACACTTCGTAATCTATACAGGGACGGAACCATCTGTTTGGAAAAAGCTGGGATAGCGGATGCAAAGTTAGATGCATGGTACCTGTTGGAATACGAGACAAAGATCAGCAGAGCCATGTTTCTTGCTGATCCGGATAAAGAGGTAGAGAAGGATAAAGCAGAGCACTATCGGAAAGATATTGAGACAAGAGCACAGAGAATCCCGCTTCAGCATATTACCGGTGAACAGGAATTCATGGGGCTGGATTTCAAGGTGAATGAGCATGTGCTGATTCCGAGACAAGATACAGAGACACTGGTAGAAGAGGCGCTGAAGAAGATCCGGCCGGGGATGCAGATCCTGGATATGTGTACAGGATCAGGCTGTATTCTGGAGAGCATTCTGAAATTTGCGGAAAGGAAAGGAATCTGCGTGTCCGGAACCGGATGTGATATATCAGAGGAAGCATTGAAAGTTGCGAAGGAAAATGACAGCAGACTTCAGACCGGAGCGGTTTTTATACAGGGAGATCTGTTCGAGAACATCGCAGAAACATATGACATGATCGTATCAAATCCACCGTATATCAGAACGGAGGAAATCAGCAGTCTGGAAGATGAAGTAAAGCTTCATGATCCATGGATTGCACTGGATGGGAAAACGGACGGATTATACTTTTACCGTCTGATTGTGAAAGAAAGTGTAAAACATATAAAAAAAGGTGGATATCTTCTGTTTGAGACCGGTTTTGATCAGGGAAAGGATGTATCGGCTCTCCTGGAAGAACAGGGATATGAAGAAATCCAGGTAAAAAAGGATTTGGCGGGACTTGACCGCGTTGTTATGGGAAGGTACAATAAAGAGTAATGTTAAGGAGGAAATACCATGTTTGATAAATTAGAAGATCTGCGCATCCGTCTGGATGAGATATTAAATGAACTTCAGGAACCGGATGTGGCAAATGACCAGAACCGCTTCCGCAAACTTATGAAAGAGCAGAACGACCTGACTCCGATTGTAGAGGCGTATAATGAATACAAAGAATGCAAACAGGCAATCGAGGACAGCCTCGAGATGTTAGAGGAAGAGTCTGATGAAGAGATGCGTGAACTTGCAAAAGAAGAATTGAATGATAACAAAAAGCGTGTGGAGGAACTGGAACAGGAATTGAAAATCCTTCTTCTTCCGAAAGATCCGAACGATGAAAAGAATGTTATCGTTGAGATCCGTGCCGGTGCGGGCGGAGACGAGGCGGCACTCTTTGCAGCTGAAATCTACCGTATGTATATGCACTATGCAGAAAGTCAGAGATGGAAAGTCGAACTGGTAGAGTGTGAAGAGATTGGTATCGGCGGAATGAAAAATGTAACATTTATGATCGACGGAAAGGGTGCGTACTCAAAGATGAAATACGAATCCGGAGTTCATCGTGTACAGCGTGTACCGGAGACAGAATCCGGCGGACGTATTCACACTTCTACTATTACTGTAGCAGTTATGCCGGAGGCAGAAGACGTAGATATCCAGATTGATGAAAAAGATATCCGTATCGATGTAATGCGTGCATCCGGTAACGGTGGACAGTGTGTCAATACGACAGATTCAGCTGTACGACTGACTCACTATCCTACAGGAATCGTGATCTACAGTCAGACAGAGAAATCACAGCTGCAGAACAAGGATAAAGCATTTGCTCTCTTGCGTGCGAAGCTGTACGATCTGGAATGCCAGAAACGTCATGATGCCGAAGCAGAGGCAAGAAAGAGTCAGATCGGTACCGGAGACAGATCCGAGAAGATCCGTACTTATAACTTCCCACAGGGACGTGTGACAGATCACCGTATCGGACTTACATTATACAAACTGGATAAGATCATGAATGGAGACATCCAGGAGATCATTGATGCCTGCATCGCAGCCGATCAGGCTGCAAAGCTTGCAAATATGAATGAGGAAATGTAAGAATCTGGAATATGACTATCAGAAAATAGCTGAAACTAAAAGAAGGTAAATATAAAGGATGGAAGCAATACAGTTTAAGCGTGCAGAATTAGAAGATCAGGAGATTATTGCGCATTACTTTGAACATCATACCAGCAGAAGCTGTGAGAGAACATTTGCCAATGTTTATCTTTGGTCCAGACAATATCCGGTGAAGTGGGCAATTGTACAGAATGCACTGGTATTCAAAAGTGAAGATGAGAATCACGTATCTTTTGCGTATCCGGCAGGAGCGCCGGAAGATGTAAAAAATGCACTGGAAGAGATGATGGAGTATTCTAAAGAAAAAGGCAGACCGTTCCTGATGTACAATGTGACACCGGAATATTTCGAACAGCTGAATGAATGGTATCCGGAAAGATTTCAGATTGAGTATGACAGAGACTCTGCAGATTATGTATATGAATCAGAAAAGTTAGCGACGCTTTCAGGGAAAAAACTCCATGGGAAACGTAACCATATTAATAAGTTCAAAAGTTTGTATGACGGACGCTGGTCATATGAAAGTATGACCAGAGAAAATCTGGAAGACTGCTTTCAGATGGCATTAAAATGGCGGAAAGAGAATGAATGTGAAGACGACGATGAAAAAAGGGGTGAGATGTGTGTGGCATTGAATTCCCTTCGTCTGTTCGAAGAGCTTCATCTGACCGGAGGAGTTTTACGGATTGACGGAGAAGTTGTAGCATTTACGATTGGAGAACCTATCTGTGAGGATACGTATGTAGTGCATATTGAAAAGGCATATGCAGATGTACAGGGTGCATATACAATGATCAACCAGCAGTTTGTAGAACATGAATGTATGAACTACAAATATGTGAACAGGGAAGATGATACCGGAGCGGAAGGACTCAGAAAAGCAAAACTTTCATACCGTCCTGTCTTTATGGTGGAAAAGGGCGATGTGACAGAAAAAGATGTTTGAAAGACAAAAAAGACTTGCAGTGAGAAAGGAGCAATAAAATGATAGCGGATAAGATGAAAAATATGGTGGCCAACAGTTCGGCTATCCGTGCAATGTTTGAGGAAGGTAACCGTCTGGCAGGGATTTATGGAGCTGAGAATGTGTTTGATTTCAGTCTTGGTAATCCGAATGTGCCGGCACCGGAGGCTGTAAAGAATGCGATCATCGAGATTGTAAATGACACAGATCCGGTTGCACTTCACGGATATACCAACAGCAACTGCGGATATGCGGAAGTAAGAGCAGCAGTAGCAAAATCTCTGAATGAACGTTTTGATACGCACTTTGAGGGAAAGAATATTGTTATGACAGTTGGTGCTGCAGGAGGTCTGAATGTTATCCTGAAAGCGATCATCAATCCGGGAGATGAAGTAATTGCATTTGCACCATATTTTGGAGAATATCGTTCTTATACAAATAATTACGATGGTGTGCTGGTCGAAATTTCACCGAATACTGTAGATTTTCAGCCGAAACTGGATGAATTCGAGCAGAAGATCACGCCTAAGACAAAAGCAGTCATCGTTAACAATCCGAATAATCCTACAGGTGTGGTGTACTCCGAAGAGACGATTAAGAAGCTTGCTGCCATCATGGAGGCAAAACAGAAAGAATTCGGAACGGATATTGTCCTGATCTCAGATGAACCATATCGTGAACTTGCTTATGACGGAGTAGAAGTTCCTTATCTCACAAAATATTATGATAATACAGTTGTAGGATATTCTTACAGTAAATCGCTGTCTCTTCCGGGAGAACGTATCGGCTACCTGGTGATTCCGGATGAGATGAAAGACAGTGAAGAAGTACTTTCCGCAGCAAATGTGGCGACACGTATCCTTGGATTTGTTAATGCACCGACACTGCAGCAGAAAGTAGTAGAAAAATGTCTGAATGAAAAGACAGACCTTTCTTTCTATGACCGCAACAGAGAAGACCTTTACAACGGCCTGAAAGAATGTGGATTCGAGTGTATCAAACCACAGGGTGCATTCTATCTCTTTGTAAAATCACCGGTTCCGAATGAGAAGGAGTTCTGTGAAGCCGCTAAGAAATATAATATTCTGATCGTACCGGGAAGCTCCTTTGCGTGTCCTGGATATGTAAGACTTGCATACTGTGTATCTCACGAGACGATCATCAATTCACTTCCAAAATTCAAAGAACTGGCGAAAGAATATTTCTAGGAGAGCAGCATGAAAGCATTTGAAAAGAACATTCGAAAAGTAGAACCTTATGTGCCAGGCGAACAGCCGCAGCGCAAAGTAATCAAGTTAAATACCAATGAGAACCCATACGCGCCGGCACCGGGCGTGACAAAAGCGCTGGAGGAGATGGATACAGACCGCCTGCGTCTGTATCCGGATCCGACGGCAGCACCGCTTGTGAATGCACTGGCTGATTTTTATCATGTAAATCCGGATCAGGTATTTGTAGGAGTTGGATCGGATGATGTATTATCCATGTGTTTCCTGACATTTTTTAACTCGGAGAAACCAGTCTTTTTCCCGGATATTACCTATTCTTTCTATAAGGTATGGGCGGATCTGTACCGCATTCCGTATGAATGCCAGAAGTTAGATGAGAACTTCAAGATCGTAAAAGAAGATTACTACAAGGAAAATGGTGGTGTGATCTTCCCGAATCCGAATGCACCGACAGGGCTTTATGAAGATCTGGCTGACGTAGAAGATATTATCGCACATAATCAGGATGTGATCGTAATTGTAGATGAGGCATATGTTGATTTTGCTGGACGTTCTGCGCTGGAACTGATTGACAAATATGAGAATCTGATCATTGTACAGACATTTTCAAAAGCAAGATCAATGGCAGGAATGCGTATCGGTTATGCAATCAGTAATCCGACTCTGATCAAATACCTGAATGATGCAAAATATTCTTTCAACTCTTATACTATGAACCAGACATCACTGGTATGCGGTGTGGAAGCGGTAAAGGATCAGGCATATTTTGAAGCGTGTGTGAATAAGATTATCGAGACACGTGAATGGGCAAAAGAAGAATTAAAGAATCTTGGATTCCGCTGCCTGAATTCCAAATCGAACTTTATCTTTGCCATGCATCCGGATTATGATGCAAAAGAATTATTTGAAGCACTGAAAGAGAATGATATCTATGTGCGCTTCTGGGGCAGTGAGAGAATCGAACAGTATATGCGTATCACTGTAGGAACCAGAGAAGAGATGGAAGCAATGTTTGCGTTCCTGAAAAAATATATGAATAAATAAGAGGAGTTTCTTATGACCAATACATTAATACATGGAATTATTGATGCGTTAAGCGGAAGTGTAAGTAAAGAGGTAATTGTATTTCTGATTTCCATGATTCCGATCCTGGAACTTCGTGGTGCACTTCTGGTTGCGGGACCGATCCTCGGGGTCAAGGTGTCAACAGCGATTCCACTGTGCATTATCGGAAATATTATTCCGGTTCCATTTATTCTGCTTCTGATCACACCGGTATTTAACTGGATGAAGGGAACGAAGACATTCAAGCCGCTCGTGGATAAACTGGAGAACAGAGCCATGAGCCGGAAGGATCAGATTGAGAAATATGAGTTCTGGGGGCTGGTACTTTTTGTAGGAATTCCGCTTCCGGGAACAGGAGCATGGACAGGTTCTCTGATCGCAGCACTTCTGGGAATGAAGTTTAAGAAAGCGTTCCCGGCAGTGATCGTTGGAATCTGTATGGCAACTGTAATTATGTGGTTTATATCGTATGTGCTTCTTGGCGGGGTACATCTGTTAGGATAAAAGAAGAAAGTCACATAAAAAGTTTTGGCGGAAACTTTTTATGTGACTTTCTTACAAAACGCTATCAAGAGAGGGTTCGTGGGAGGGGAGTACCATCCAAACACGAACATTTGTGAAATCGTTGTTTCACAATATAAAATAATACGTCAGGTTGTTGTATTATTTGTTATTATTTTATCAATCATTATCAAATTCGTAAATAGGCAAAAATGACAAAAAAATAACAAAGACTTATGCGAAAATTAGTGATAATGCACTTTCAATACGGACAGGTTTTAAAATGACAAATTATATGGTAAAATAAATAATAATATAAAGATTAAGATAAGGAGTAGTGTATATGGAAAAGAAGTATGACGTGACAGCACTCGGAGAGCTATTGATCGATTTTGCGGTAAACGGGGAAAGTGAGCAGGGAAATCAGTTATTTGAAGCATGTCCGGGTGGAGCACCATGTAATGTACTTGCAATGCTGAATAAACTGGGAAGAAAAACAGCCTTTATCGGAAAAGTAGGTGATGATCAGTTTGGTAAATTATTGAAGGATACGATTACGAATACAGGAATAGAAGCAAAGGGACTTGTAATGGATCAGGATATCCACACAACACTTGCTTTTGTACATACTTTCCCGGATGGAGACAGAGAATTTTCATTCTATCGTAAGCCGGGAGCAGATATGATGCTTGGTGAAAATGAGGTTGATTATGATCTGATCCGTCAGTCTAAAGTATTCCATTTCGGAACACTTTCGATGACAGATGAGCCGGTAAAGAGTGCTACAAAGAAAGCTCTGGAAGTAGCAAAAGAAGCAGGATGTCTGATTACATTTGATCCGAACTTACGTCCACCGCTCTGGGATTCTCTGGATGATGCGAAGGCACAGATGGAATATGGATTTGAACGCTGCGACGTATTAAAGATATCTGATAATGAGATTCAGTTTGTATCCGGTATGGAAGACTATGACGATGGAATTCATTATCTTCAGGAAAAATATCAGATTCCATTGATTTTCCTTACAATGGGAAAAGAGGGAAGCCGTGCTTACTATAAAGATTTACGTGTAGAGCAACCGGGATTCAAAGTGAAAGCAATTGAGACAACGGGAGCAGGAGATACATTCTGTGGCTGCGCGATCAATGGTGTGCTGACATACGGTCTGGATGGACTGGACGAAGAAAAATTAAAAGAGATCCTGACATATGCCAATGCCGGTGCAGCACTGATCACAATGAAAAAGGGTGCGATCCGTTCTATGCCGGAACCTGAAAATATTAAGGAACTGATCGGGGAATAACAAAATTATGAGATTACGCAGAATGCTGGCCGTGTGGGCAGCAAAGATAAGTGAAAAAGCAAGTGTACACATCTTTCACCGCCAGGGAGTGACCTGGGCGGGAAAGATTGCGTTAAAAATTGATCCGTCAATCCTGCGAGAACTGGCGGGACAGGTGAGAAAAGATATTTTTATCGTATGTGGTACGAATGGGAAAACGACCACGAATAACATGCTCTGTGCAGCGATTGAAAAGGAAGGATATAAAGTCATCTGTAATCATACGGGATCGAATATGTTAAATGGTGTGGTAGCAGCTTTCGTACTTGGTGCCGGGATCGGAGGAAATCTGGATGCGGATTATGCCTGTATCGAGATCGATGAAGCATCGACAAGAAGAGTGTTCCCGCATTTTAAGCCGGATTATATGGTGCTGACGAATCTGTTCCGGGATCAGCTTGACCGCTATGGAGAGATTGATATTACCATGAATATCCTGAAAGAGGTGATGCAAAGCGCACCGGAGATGAAAGTGATCGTTAACGGAGATGATGCATTGTCTGCCTATCTGGCGCAGGAAAGCGGCAATCCATATGTTACTTATGGAATCAGTGAGCAGGTTGTGGATGATAAAGATTCGCATGAGATCAGAGAAGGACGGTTTTGCAAAAAATGCGGGGCCCCACTGAAATATAATTTTTATCACTACAGCCAGCTCGGTGATTATGCATGTACGGGCTGTGATTTTAAGAGACCGGAGATTGATTACGATGCGGCTGATGTAGCGGTCAGTGACCATCTGGCATTTACGGTGGACGGAAAACGTCTGGAAGCAAATTATAAAGGTTTCTACAATGTATATAATATTCTGGCAGCTTATGCGGCTGGAAAGACAGGCGGACTTGGCTTGGAACATTTCCAGGACATGCTTGCAGAATTTAATCCGGAGAATGGCCGCATGGAACAATTTGATGTACAGGGCACAAAGATCGTGCTGAATCTTGCAAAGAATCCGGCGGGATTTAATCAGAATATTTCTGCGGTAATGCAGGATGAATCCATGAAAGATGTAATCATTGTGATCAATGACAATGCACAGGACGGAACGGATATTTCATGGCTCTGGGATGTGGATTTTGACAGATTCAAGGGAGCGAATATCAATTCCATTACAGTAAGCGGTATCCGCTGTCAGGATATGAGATTACGTATGAAATACGTAGATATTACGTCCATGCTGGAAGCAGATGTGGAGAAGGCAATCCGTGAAAGAGTAGAAAATGGATGTGGTAACCTGTATGTACTGGTGAACTATACAGCTCTGTTCAGTACCCGGAATGTATTGAAAAAGATGGAAGGAGAAGGATAATGGAGACTAAGGATATGAAACTTACAATCGGTCATCTGTATCCGGATCTTTTGAATCTGTACGGAGACAGAGGGAATATTGCATGTCTGATGAAACGCTGTATCTGGCGGGGAATAGAAGCAGAGACAATAGAATTCAACACCGGAGATCAGATCGATTTTTCAAAGCTGGATATCGTTTTGCTGGGAGGCGGTTCCGACAGGGAACAGGCAATCGTGTGTAAAAGTCTTTTGGAGATCCAAAGTGAATTCAAAGATTATGTAGAAGACGGCGGTGTGGTCATTGCAGTGTGCGGCGGTTATCAGCTTCTTGGGAAGTACTATAAAACAGATGCCGGAATGATAGAGGGTCTGAATCTGGTGGATATCTATACGGAGCAGGAAGAAGGACGTCTGATCGATAATATCGTTCTGGACAGTGAACTTGTAGACATGCCGGTAGTAGGATTTGAAAACCATGGCGGAAGAACTTATCTGAATGGAAATAAACCGTTCGGAAAGGTTCTGTACGGAGCCGGAAATGATGGTAAAAGCGGTTATGAAGGTGTTGTGTATAAGAATGTGATCGGAACCTATCTGCATGGTCCGCTGCTTCCGAAGAATCCACAGGTCAGTGATTATCTGATCAGAAAAGCGCTGGAAAGAAAGTATGGTGGAGAAGTGATTCTTACTCCACTGGATGACAGTCAGGAAAAAGAAGCAAATGATTATATTTATCACCGCTTTGTAAAGGAATAAGAACTGTCCGGCAAAAATCGTCAGTTTTTCAAAGGGAAGCTGACGATTTTTGCTTTTTGCGGTATTGTGTGGATAAAAAGAAAAGGAGACAGTAAAAATGCGTGTGGAACGTTTTAAAATGGAAAGAGAAGGTCTGGTGACAGAAGGACAGGAAGTAGAGATCAGTGAACGAAGTGCCGTTACCGGCCAATATACATATCTGGTCGAACCATCCATCGCTATGTCAGGAATCTACCGTACCAGACAGCGGATCAGAGCAAGAAAAGGAAAGATCAAGAAGATTGAACAGACGGACAGAGGATTTTATCTGCTTGTGGAGATTGACGAGTAAAGGGAAGAAGAAACAAAAGACCTGTCGTTGACACAGAAGAAAAAAGCACATATAATCTATAATAGCGGGAATAATAAAAGACACAATAAAAAGAAGGGAAACGGATAGATGATAGAAAACAATGATGAGGCAAAAAGAAGTAAGATATGGACAGTCGTTACGTCTGTTACATCTGTCCTGATTATAATCGTAGCAATATTTCTTCTGATGAAGATGTTTACGGGGAATCCGTTAGAAGGTTCCTGGACGGATGAGGACGGTAATATGAATCTGAAGATCAGTCGTGATGGTCAGATGACGGTAACTATTCCGGCATCGGGAGAAGGAAAAGATACAGAAGTTCCGATGACATATACGATGAACAAAGAATCCAAGACGATTTCTATACAGCAGGACGATGCACAGATTCAGAAAATTGCAGAAAAGTCGGATGGACAGTATACGACAGAGACTTTGAAAAATGCAGTACAATCCATAGGAACGACATTTGAATATAGTATTGATGACGGAACGCTGACATTGACAGAGCGTGAATATGGAGAACAGATGATGTTCAATAAGAATTAAAAATGACAGCCCCTCTATATGTATGGTATAGAGGGGCATTTGTTGCTATAGGGACAAATGCGCATATGCAAGAAGAAAGACAAAAAAGAAGTTTATATATCATAAAAACGGAGGGAAAAGGATGGAAGACTACAGAAATAAAACGAAAAAAGTACAGATCGGTAATGTGTGTATCGGCGGCGGGGAGCGGATTGCGATCCAGTCTATGACGAACACGAAAACAGAAGACGTGGAAGCCTGTGTGGCGCAGATCTTAAAGCTTGAAAAAGCGGGATGCGATATTATCCGGGTTGCGGTTCCGACGATGGAAGCAGCAGAGAGTATCCGCAAGATCAAAGAACAGATACATATTCCGCTGGTGGCAGATATTCACTTTGATTATCGTCTTGCAATTGCTGCAATTGAGAACGGGGCAGATAAGATCCGTATCAATCCTGGGAATATCGGGGATGAAAAAAGAGTCCGTGCAGTGGTAGAAAAAGCAAAAGAATATAATATACCGATCCGTGTCGGAGTGAACAGTGGTTCACTGGAGAAACATCTGGTAGAAAAATATCATGGAGTAACGGCAGAAGGCCTGGTAGAAAGTGCACTGGACAAAGTACATATGATCGAAGAAATGGGATATGACAATCTGGTGGTCAGTATCAAGTCATCGGACGTTATGATGTGCGTGAAAGCGCATGAGCTCCTGGCACCGGTATGCCCGTATCCGTTACATGTCGGCATTACAGAATCAGGAACGCTGCTGGCAGGGAATATCAAATCTTCCATCGGACTGGGACTGATCTTAAGCCAGGGGATCGGTGATACGATCCGTGTATCGCTGACCGGAGATCCGGTAGAAGAGATTAAATCCGCAAAACTGATCTTAAAGACGCTGGGACTTCGGAAAGGCGGAATCGAAGTGGTATCCTGCCCAACCTGCGGAAGAACCAAGATCGATCTGATCGGACTTGCAAATAAAGTCGAAGAAATGGTGGCAGATATCCCGCTGGATATCAAGGTGGCCGTTATGGGCTGCGTGGTCAACGGACCGGGAGAAGCAAAGGAAGCAGATATCGGAATTGCCGGCGGAATCGGAGAAGGTCTTCTGATCAAGAAAGGTGAGGTCGTGAAGAAAGTAAAAGAAGACGAATTATTGGAGACATTGAGACAGGAGTTGTTACACTGGAATGAGTAAGCCGTTTTTTGAGGTATTTCCGACATTAAAAGTAAAAGATGATATTCAGATGATGTTTCAGGGTGTAGAGGTGACGAAAGTTTCCACAAATTCTACGAGAGACTTTATCCGTGTCAGCATTTACAGCAGACATCTGATCCAGAAAAAGGATATATATGAAGTGGAGCGTATGCTGAAGCAGCAGTTATTTGCCAGAAGCCATATCCAGGTGACAGTGCGGGAGCAGTATGACTTATCGGAACAGTATACACCGGAGAATCTGATGAATGAATACTACGACAGTTTTCTGATGGAACTGGATCAGAAGAGCGTTGTAGAGCGGAACATGCTCCAGAACGCCAGTTATGAATTTGAAAATGGTAATATTCTCTGTCTGACGCTGACGGATACGATTGTTGCACAAGGAAAAAAGGACTCCCTGTCGGAGTATCTGACGGGTGTATTTGCAGAGCGTTTTCAACGGCCGGTGGAGATACGGGTTCTGTATGAAAAGGCAAAAGACAGTAAGTTGAAATATAACGAAGCCAAATTAGAACAGGAAGTAGAGGCAATTCGTGAACAGTCTGAGGCTGTCAAGGCAAAGAAAGCACAGGAACAGAAAGAAGAGAAAAAAGAGGAAAAAAGTGCGTTAAAAAGCACTTCCGGTGGAGAAAACAGTAATAAAATCAGCGCTAAGAGTTCCAAATCATTTGGAAAAGGCAACTATTCGTTTGTACGTAAGGCTACGGATGATCCGAATCTGATTTACGGACGAGACTTTGACGATGAGACGATCGAACTGCAGAATGTGTTAGGCGAGATGGGTGAGATCACAATCCGTGGAAAAGTCATCAGTATGGAGACCAGAGAGATCCGTAACGAGAAGACGATCATTATGTTTGCAGTTACAGATTTTACGGATTCTATTATGGTGAAAATGTTTGTGCGGAACGATCAGCTTGCGGATATTTTGGGAGATATTAAGACAGGTGCATTTTTGAAGTTAAAAGGAGTAACAACGGTAGACCGTTTTGATTCGGAACTGAATATCCAGTCGGTAGTCGGAATCAAGAAGATCAGTGATTTTACAGAGTCAAGAGTGGATACTGCACCAGAGAAACGAGTGGAACTTCACTGCCATACCAAGATGAGCGATATGGATGCGGTAACAGACGTCACAACGCTTCTAAAGCAGGCGCATGACTGGGGACATCCGGCGATGGCGGTCACGGATCATGGTGTAGTTCAGGCATTCACGGATGCAAATCATTATATTGAGTCACTGGATAAGGACGATCCGTTCAAAGTTATCTATGGTGTGGAAGGATATCTGGTAGATGATCTGACTGATGTAGCGGTAAATGAAAAAGGGCAGTCGCTGGATGACATGTATGTAGTCTTCGATCTGGAGACAACCGGATTCAGTCCAATCAAGGATAGGATCATCGAGATCGGTGCGGTAAAGGTAGAACATGGCGTGATTACAGACAAATTCAGTACATTTGTCAATCCGAAAGTACCGATCCCGTTCCAGATCACACAGCTTACCAGCATTACCGACCAGATGGTTATGGGGGCGCCGGATATTGAGACGGTTCTTCCACAATTTCTGGAGTTCATAGGAGATGCGGCACTGGTCGCACACAATGCCTCTTTTGATGTAAGTTTTATTGAACAAAACTGCAGATATCAGGATATCCAGCCGGATTTCACATCGGTGGATACGGTGTCGATGGCGCGTATCCTTCTGCCGACGTTGTCAAAGTATAAGCTGAATGTGGTGGCAAATGCACTCCATATTTCACTGGAGAACCACCACCGGGCGGTCGATGACGCCGGGGCAACTGCGGAGATATTTGTAAAATTTGTGGAAATGTTAAAGGACAGAGGCATTTATGATCTGGCGAAGCTAAACCAGTTTGGAGAGAACAATGCTGATGCTGTCCGGAAACTTCCGTCATACCATGTGATCATTCTGGCACTGAATGAAGTGGGACGTGTGAATCTGTATACCCTGATCTCAATGTCCCATCTGAAATACTATGCAAGAAGACCAAGAATTCCAAAGAGCGAACTGTCGAAATACAGAGAAGGACTTCTGGTGGGAAGTGCCTGTGAGGCGGGAGAACTTTATCAGGCGATTCTGAATGAAAAGTCGGAAGAACGAATCGCAAAGATCGTAAACTTCTATGATTATCTGGAGATCCAGCCGCTTGGCAATAACCAGTTCATGATCGAGAGCCCGAAGATTACGAAGGTACAGAACGAGGAAGACTTAAAAGAGATCAACCGGAAGATCGTGGCACTTGGCGAACAGTTCAATAAGCCGGTTGTCGGAACATGTGATGTACATTTCATGAATCCGGAGGATGAGGTATACAGAAGGATCATCATGGCAGGGAAGGGATTCGGTGATGCGGACAGTCAGCCGCCACTGTATCTTAGGACGACTGATGAGATGCTGGAGGAATTCGAATATCTGGGATCCGCAAAGGCAAGAGAGATTGTCATTGAGAATCCGGTGAAGATCGCCGGAATGGTGGAGAAGATCACACCGGTGCGACCGGACAAGTGTCCGCCGGTCATCCCGGATTCGGATAAGATGCTGCGTGACATCTGTTATAACAAGGCGCATTCAATGTACGGGGAAGATTTGCCGGAGATTGTTACCGAGCGTCTGGAACGAGAATTGAATTCTATCATATCAAATGGATTTGCCGTTATGTATATTATTGCACAGAAACTGGTATGGAAGTCGGTGGAGGACGGATATCTGGTAGGGTCCCGTGGTTCCGTAGGATCTTCCTTCGTGGCGACCATGGCTGGGATTACAGAGGTTAACCCGTTAAGTCCTCATTATTATTGTAAAAAATGTCACTACAGCGACTTTGAGTCAGAAGAAGTCAGAAAGTTTGCCGGAGGCTGCGGATGGGATATGCCAGACCGGATCTGTCCGGTGTGTGGAGAAAAGCTTACAAAAGACGGTTTCGACATCCCGTTTGAGACATTCCTTGGATTTAAGGGAAATAAAGAACCGGATATCGACTTGAACTTCTCGGGAGATTATCAGAGTAATGCACACAAATATACGGAAGTCATCTTTGGCGCAGGTCAGACGTTTCGTGCCGGAACGGTTGGTACACTGGCGGATAAGACAGCGTTTGGGTATGTAAAGAATTATTACGAAGAACACGGACAGGGCAAGAGGAAATGTGAGATTGACCGTATCGTACAGGGATGTACGGGAATCCGGCGAAGCACCGGACAGCATCCGGGCGGTATCATTGTACTTCCGCTTGGTGAAGAGATCAACTCCTTTACGCCGGTACAGCATCCGGCGAATGATATGACGACCGATATCGTTACCACACATTTCGATTACCATTCGATCGACCACAACCTGTTAAAGCTTGATATTCTCGGACATGATGATCCGACCATGATCAAGACGCTGGAGGAATACATCAGCTCTCCGGCGATGGACAATGAATACAATGAGACGGATAATCGTTTTGATGCAACCAAGATTCCGTTGGATGATCAGGGGGTGATTTCGCTATTCCATGATACATCGGCACTTGGGATCAAACCAGATGATATCGGCGGATGTCCGGTCGGATGTCTGGGAATCCCGGAATTTGGAACAGACTTTGTTATCCAGATGGTCGTGGATACGAAGCCGAATACAATCTCGGATCTGATCCGTATCTCCGGGCTGTCACATGGAACAGACGTATGGCTGAATAATGCCCAGGAACTGATCCGGAGCGGTAAGGCAACGATTTCTACTGCAATCTGTACCCGAGATGATATCATGACGTATCTGATCAACAAGGGAATGGACAGCGAGGAATCCTTTACTATTATGGAACGTGTCCGTAAAGGAACGGTTGCCAAAGGAAAATGTAAGGAATGGCCGGAATTCAAAAAAGACATGGCTGAGCATAATGTACCGGACTGGTATGTCTGGTCGTGTGAGCAGATCAAGTACATGTTCCCGAAGGCGCATGCGGCGGCGTATGTCATGATGGCATACCGTATCGCATACTGTAAGATCAACTATCCGCTTGCATATTACGGGGCATATTTCGGAATCCGTGCAGATGCATTCTCTTATGAGATCATGTGTCAGGGGAAGGAAAAGCTTCAGTACTATATCGATGATTACAACCGTCGTTCTGCGACACTCAGCAAAAAAGAACAGGATACGATGAAAGATATGAAGATCGTTCAGGAGATGTATGCAAGAGGATTCGAATTTGAGCCGCTTGACATCTACAAAGCACAGGCAACGAAGTTCCTGATCGTAAATGGCAAACTGATGCCGCCGCTTTCCAGCATTGACGGTATGGGAGAGAAGGCTGCCGAGGCAGTTGCAGAAGCCTCAAAAGATGGGACCTATCTGTCGCTGGATGATTTCAGACAGAGAACAAAAGCAAGTAAGACCGTTATTGACACGATGGTTGATCTTGGAATCCTTGCGGATCTTCCGGCATCGAACCAGCTGTCATTGTTTGATTTTTAGGAGAGAGATAACAGATGGGAAGAATAAAACAGTCACAGATCACATACTGGTGTCACGAGATCATCCGTTCACAGGCAGAAGCAGGCGGATGTTATATCGATGCGACCATAGGAAAGGGGAATGATACCTTGTTCCTGTGTGAGCTTGCCGGAGAAAATGGAAAGGTACTTGCATTTGATATTCAACAGGAAGCACTGGATGCGACGCGAGAATTACTAAGGACACACGGAAAAGAGCAACAGGCGAAACTGATCCTGGACGGGCATGAGCATATGGACCGGTATGCAATGGAAGAGAGTACAGATGTGATCTGTTTTAATTTCGGATATCTTCCAGGCGGGGATCATAAGCTTGCAACTACATACCAGACCAGCATAGAGGCAATCGGAAAAGGTCTCGGCATACTGAAACACGGTGGTATGATGAGCCTGTGTATTTATAGTGGCGGAGATACCGGATTCGAAGAAAAAGAGAAGATTCTCGAATACATAAAAGGACTTCCGGGAAGAGAGTATACCGTGATCGTCAATGAATACTATAACCGGAAGAACTGTCCGCCGATGCCGGTATTTATATTTAAAGAGTAATCCGGAAGCAAAAGAAACGAAGACAGAAAAATTTGGAATTTGACAAATCAATGCTTTAACTCATGAAAGTATTATGTTATACTATTACAAGGTGGCGTAAACGGAATGCCGCTTACACGAAAGGATGGAAAAGAAGTATGTCAGAAAAAGTAATTATGCTTGGGAACGAGGCAATCGCCAGAGGTGCATATGAGGCCGGAGTAAAGGTATCGGCAGCATATCCTGGTACGCCTAGTACAGAGATCAGTGAGAACCTGGTCAAATATAAAGATAGTTTATACTGCGAATGGTCACCGAATGAAAAAGTTGCAACAGAAGTAGCGATCGGTGCATCCGTATCAGGAGTACGTGCTATGTCCTGTATGAAGCATGTGGGATTTAACGTGGCAGCGGATCCTACATATACCGTATCTTACATGGGAGTCAACGGAGGACTTGTCATTGTTGTTGCAGATGATCCGGGACTTTACAGCTCTCAGAACGAGCAGGATACAAGAATGGTCGCGCGCGCGGCACAGCTCCCGGTGATCGAACCATCAGACAGTGCAGAAGCAAAAGAATTTATTAAGATCGCATTTGATTTAAGTGAACAGTTTGACCGTCCGTTTGTATACCGTACGACAACAAGACTTGCACATTCACAGGGACTTGTAGAATTAAACGAACGCAAAGAGATCGAAGATAAACCATATGAGAAGAATATCCGCAAGAATGTTATGATGCCGGGAAATGCGAAACTCCGTCATGTAGAGATCGAAAAACGGAATCAGGAACTGGCAGAGGCAGCAAATACACTTCCGATCAACAGAGTTGAGATGAACGATACAAAGATCGGTGTGATCACAAGTGGAATTCCTTATCAGTATGTAAAAGAAGCACTTCCGGAAGCATCTGTGTTAAAACTTGGACTGGTGAATCCGCTTCCGAGAAAGCTGATCGAGGACTTTGCTTCGAAAGTAGATACATTATACGTTGTAGAAGAACTGGATCCTGTCATTGAGACACAGGTGAAATCTTGGGGAATCAAGGTAATTGGTAAAGAAATCTTTACGGTACAGGGAGAGTACAGTGCGAATATGATCCGTCAGGCAATCCTGAAAGAGGAACTGGACATCAGCAAACCTGCAGAGGCACCGGGAAGACCACCGATCTTATGTCCGGGATGTCCACACAGAGGTGTGTACTATGTGCTGAATAAGTTAAAGATACATGCAGCAGGTGATATTGGATGTTATACACTGGGAGCAGTTGCACCACTTAGTGTCGTGGATACAACAATCTGTATGGGAGCCAGTATCTCAAGTCTTCATGGTATGGAAAAAGCCAAAGGAAAAGAATATATCAAGAACTGGGTCGCTGTGATCGGGGATTCTACATTCTTACATACCGGTGTCAATTCGCTTATGAATATGATGTATAACAAAGCAACGGGAACAGTTATTATTTTAGATAACTCTACAACGGGTATGACCGGTCATCAGGATCATGCGGCAACCGGAAAGACACTTCAGGGAGATCCGACATACGCAATCGATATTCCTGCTTTGTGCCGCGCGATCGGAGTGAAGAATGTTGTGGAAGTCAATGCAAGAGATATCCAGGCAGTAGAGAAAGCGGTGAAAGAAGAAATCGCAAAAGATGAAGTATCTGTGATTATCACAAAGACACCTTGCGTTCTTTTGGATAAGTCGAAGAAACCGTTATATCAGACACACACAGACAAATGTAAAAAATGTGGTATGTGTATGAAACCGGGATGTCCGGCTATGACAAAGAATGCAGACGGTACCATTTCTATCGATGATACAATGTGTACAGGTTGCGGACTTTGTGCAAGCTTGTGTAAATTTGACGCAATTGAGTTAGTAAAGGAAGGTGACAGATAATGGCAGCAAAGAATATTATGATCGTCGGAGTCGGCGGACAGGGAACACTGCTTACAAGCAGAATCTTAGGAGGCCTTGCCATTGCCGGCGGCTATGATGTAAAGCTTTCCGAAGTACATGGAATGGCTCAGCGTGGCGGAAGTGTTGTAACATTTGTAAGATATGGGGATAAAGTGGCAGAACCGATCGTAGAAGAGGGGCAGGCGGATGTGATCATCGCATTCGAACGTCTGGAAGCACTCAGATATGCACATTTTCTGAAAAAGGATGGTGCACTGATCATCAATGACTGGAGAATCGATCCGATGCCGGTTGTGATCGGGGCAGCACAGTATCCGGAAAATATTATTGAGACACTCGGAGAAGAACACAGAGTCTATACAGTAAATGCAACAGAAGAAGCAAAGAAGATCGGTAATCCAAGAGTGTTCAACCTGATCGTACTTGGTGTAGCGGCTCAGCATATGGATTTTACAAAAGAACAGTGGTACGAAGTGATTGAAAAGACAGTTCCTCCGAAAACCATTGAGATTAATAAAAAAGCATTTGACGTTGGCTATCATTTATAAGGAGGTACGGAACAGGTTATGGCAAGAGTAGCACTGAAAGATTGGAAAGAACAGATCAGAGATCCGAAGATTGAGTGTATGAGCAGAGATGAGATGACTGCACTGCAGAGCGATCGTCTGGTAAAACAGGTGAAAAATGTATACGAAAATGTAGAATTTTATCGTAAGAAAATGGATGAAATAGGAGTAGAACCAGGGGATATCAAAGGGATTGAGGATATTGGTAAGCTTCCGTTTACGACGAAAGAGGACTTAAGAGCAAATTATCCGTTTGGCCTTCTGGCTGTTCCAAAAGATAAGATTGTCAGGGTTCAGGGAACATCGGGAACAACTGGAAAACTTACCCTTGCTTCTTATACACAGAAAGACATAGATGTATGGAGCGAGTGTGTGGCCAGAGGTCTTACGATGGCAGGACTTACAGCAGAAGACCGCATTCATATCTGTTATGGATATGGATTGTTCACAGGAGGCATGGGGCTGGATTTCGGAGCAAGAAAGCTTGGAGCAATGGCTATCCCGATGTCAGCAGGTAATACGAAGAGACAGCTGATGTGTATGGAAGACTTTGGCGCAACTGCATTTGCATGTACACCATCTTATGCGCTGTATCTTGCAGAGGCCGCCAATGAGGCCGGAATCGTAGACAAACTCCAGTTGAAGGTTGGAATCAACGGGGCAGAGCCATGGACAGAAGAGATGCGTCTGAAGATCGAAGAACTCCTGGATGTAAACTGCTTTGATATCTATGGCCTGTGCGAGGTTACAGGACCAGGTGTAGCTTTAGAGTGTATCCATCATAATGGTATGCATGTATATGAAGACTATTTCTATCCGGAAGTATTGAACCCGGCTGATAACAGCCATTGCGCAGACGGAGAGATCGGAGAATTGGTATTTACAACACTTGCCAAAGAAGGTATGCCGTTACTTCGTTACAGAACCAAAGACCTTACAAGTATTGATCATTCTACCTGTGAATGCGGACGAACACTTCCGAGAATCTCAAAATTCAAAGGACGTACCGATGATATGAAGGTTATCCGCGGAGTCAATGTATTCCCGACACAGGTTGAGACTGCACTGCTTTCTGTCGGTGGAGGAGTTGCACCGCATTATCTGATGATCGTTGACCGTGAGAATAATCTGGATGTGCTGACCGTTATGGTAGAAGTGGATGAAAAATATTTCTCAGATGAGATTCGTAAACTGGATGAGTTAAAGAATAAAGTTGCGGCAGTCTTAAAACAGGCACTCGGTGTTGCAGTAAGAGTGAAACTCGTAGAGCCAAAGACCATCGAAAGAAGTGAGGGTAAGGCAAAACGTGTCATTGATAACAGAGATTTATAAACAGGAGGAAATAATATGGGCGTAAGTAATACCGTACAACAGTTATCGGTTTTTTTGGAAAACAGAGAAGGACGTCTGGAAGAAGTATTAGATGTACTCGCAAAAAGCAATGTGAATATCGTAGCACTGAGTCTTGCGGATACATCTGATTATGGAATGCTGCGTATGATCGTATCAGATCCGCATAAGGGACGCATGGCATTAAAGGAAGTAGGGATTACTTCGATGCTGACAGATGTAGTAGCACTTCGTGTACCACATGCAACCGGTTCATTGAGCAAAGCAATGCATCAGATCGTGGACGGTGAAGTAAACATTGAATATATGTACGCTTTTGCAAATGGAGATGATGCGGCAGCAGTATTAAAGAGTGATGATGCGGCAAGAGTAATCGATATTCTGAAAGGAAGCGGCTTTGATGTGTACAGTGCAGATGAAGCGTATCGTGCAAACCAATAGACGTGAAAGAGGAACAGTATGGGTGTAGATAAGAGTGATGTTTTAAAGAAAATGAGGGAAGCAGAAGCCATCTATGTATTGATGTCTGATTGTACCAGAATGCCTTTCGTAGTGTGCGATCCGGAGACTTATGATGATCAGGTGCTGATTTTCTTCTCTGAAGAAGAAGCCATGAAGGGCGGACAGGAATTCCTGAAAGAGGGAAATCCTCTGAAGATATTTAATATTGAAAATAAATACATGCTTCCATTTTACAGCAGTTTATTCCCGGCCGGAGTGAATGGGATGTGGGTAGGAAAAGATACAGAAGAAGAGATCAAGCTTCAACTCACAGAACTGGTCAGAAGACCGGAGCAGAAACCGGGAGAGGAACCGATCGAGAATCCGAGTTTCCAGATTACAGCTATGTACTTCATGCAGAAAGCACGTAAGCAGAAAGAAATGAAGATTACAGAAGATATGAAGGATCTTCAGGAAGAATTGATGGCGCATTATCAGGATGCAACTTTCATTACTGCGGTCACGGAAGAGAAGAAAATGCCGGTGTTGAATAAGAATGACGGACAGGTATTATTGCCATTATTTACCGATGTTCAGGAGTTTCTGAAGTTCCAGAACAACCATTCGGATACAAGATATTCTATGGGAGTGCTGGAAGCGGTAAAAGTTCCGGAAGCAATGGGTGATGAAATGACAGGTGTAGTGGTGAATCCATTTGGTGTGGATCTGCAACTGAATATTGTAAGACCACAGAATCAGAATTAGTACTTACAGGTACGAAAAAGCCGGATAACATTTGTTATCCGGCTTTTTTTCGTAATCTCTCGCATTAAGTCATGTATTTCTTTTAAATATTCAAATCTGAAATAGCTATATTTTAATATATAAAAAGTACATCAAAAACTTAGATTCGTTATGATTAGAGCGGTGTTACATTAACAGCCTGTGGTCCTTTGGCGCCGTCTGTAACTTCGTATTCCACTTCCTGACCTTCTTCAAGCGTCTTGAATCCATCCATGTTCAGTCCTGAATAATGAACGAATACATCATGACCTTCAGCGTCAGAAATGAAACCGTAACCTTTTTGGTTGTTAAACCATTTTACAGTACCTTTCATGATCATACCTCCATAAAATATTATTAAATCGCATATTTATATAGGAAAACTATAAAATACACTATTGTCAGATTAGCATATATTGATAAATACGTCAATGGATATATGAAATGTTTTTGTGTTTTTGTACAAAAAATCAATCTACTTGACGAATGAACGTCAAACGTGTAAAGTAATATTGTTCAAACTAACAAAGGATTAAAAGGTTGGAAAAACTATGATTACATTGACAGGAAAAAAGATATCGGAAGGAATTGCGATCGGAAGACTTTCCTTTTATAAGCGTGATACAAAAGAAATCCGCAGGATCTATGTCAAAGATGTAGAAAAAGAAGTGATGCGTTTTCAAAAAGCCAGACAGAAGGCATTGCAGGAATTACGCGATCTGTATGATCTGGCAGCGAAGGATGTCGGAGAAGCGAATGCGGCAATCTTTGAGATGCAGCAGATGATCCTGGAAGACCAGGAGATCATCCGTCAGATTACAAGTATTATTGTTGAGCATAAGCTGAATGCAGAATATGCGGTAAAAAATGCGGTTGAAAATATTTTGGCAAGCGCTTCAAAGAGTAATAAGAATTATGTGCAGGGGCATGAGGCAGATGTAAAGGATGTATCGACAAGAGTACTCCGGATTCTTGCAAGGACATGGAAAGATAAGATGCTGACGGATGAGCCGTTTATTCTTGCTGCGGGAGAACTTTATCCAAGTGAGACTGTAAAGTTTGATAAGAGCAAAATTCTTGGATTTGTGACCAGATATGGAACTATCAATTCCCATACGGCTGTGCTTGCAAGAACCAAAGGAATACCATCGGTGATCGGACTGGGAGAATCCCTGAAAAAAGAATACGAAGGCAAGACGATCATCATCGACGGTTTTGAGGGAAAAGTATATATTGAGCCGGATTATACGACGATTTCCAAGATGAAGCAGAAGCAGGATGAGAATCATACCCAGGTACAGAATCTGGAACGTCTGAAGGGAAAAGAGAATATTACACAGAGTGGACAGAAGATTGACGTCTGTGCAAATATCGGAACCAGGGAAGATATAGAAAATGTACTGAGAAGTGATGCCGGAGGAATCGGATTATTCCGCAGCGAATTCCTGTATATCGAAAATGGGACAAAGCTGCCGACAGAAGAACAGCAGTTCCAGGTATACCGTCTGGCAGCAGAGGCAATGGGCACCAAAAAGGTCGTAATCCGTACCGCAGATCTGGGAGGCGAAAAGCAGGCAGAATGTCTAGAGCTCGGAGAAGATAGAAATCCGGAGATCGGCTATAGGGGAATCCGTGTATCGCTGGATAAAGATGAGATATTTAAGACACAGCTCCGTGCAATTTTACGTGCATCCGCATATGGAAATATGTCGGTCATGTTTCCGATGATCACGGATGTGGAAGAAGTAAAACAGGCGAAACTGATTCTGGAAAAGATAAAGAATGAACTGAAAGACGAGAAGATTCCGTTCAATGAAGAGATTAAGATCGGTGTTATGATCGAGACGCCTGCAGCGGTTATGATCAGTGGAGAGCTGGCAAGAGAAGCAGATTTCTTCAGTATCGGAACGAATGACCTGACACAGCTGACACTCGGAATGGACAGAACAAACAGCAGACTGGAGCGCTTTTATAATACACATCATCCGGCGCTTCTTAAGATGATCCGTATTATTGCCAATAATATCCACCTGGAAGGAAAGAAAATCGCATTATGCGGTGATCTGGCGGCTGATCTTAGTCTGACGGAGAAGTTTATCCAGATGGGGATCGATGAGTTGTCTGTAGCACCGAGCCAGGTACTTGCTTTGAGAAAAAAAATAAGGGAAATACAGTAAGTTATAGTTAATATCTTGTTGTTGAGAGTATAAGGAGGAAAAGAGTAACATGTTGGAAAAATTATTTAAGCTCCGTGAGAACGGGACGGATGTCAGGACCGAGGTTATGGCAGGTATCACCACGTTCATGACCATGGCGTACATCCTTGCGGTCAATCCGAGTATCCTGTCTGCGACAGGGATGGATTCCGGTGCGATCTTTACATCCACAGCACTGGCGGCAATGATCGGTACGTTTCTGATGGCATTCTTTGCCAATTATCCGTTTGCACTGGCGCCGGGAATGGGATTGAATGCGTACTTTGCATATACCGTTGTTCTCGGAATGGGGTATAAGTGGGAAGTTGCACTGACAGCCGTCTTTGTAGAAGGTATCGTATTTATCGTACTTTCGCTTACAGATATCCGTGAGGCAATCTTCAATGCAATCCCGAAAAATCTGAAGTCTGCAGTCAGTGTCGGCATCGGATTGTTCATCGCATTTATCGGACTTCAGAATGCAAATATCGTAGTGGGAGGTTCTACGCTTTTGGAGTTATTCTCAATTGATGGGTACAACAGTGCAAAAGGTGTGGAAGCATCCATGAATAACGTGGGAATCACGGTTCTTCTTGCATTGATCGGTGTGGGAATTACAGGAATTCTGGTAATTAAGAATGTAAAGGGAAATATTTTATGGGGAATCCTGCTCACATGGATTTTAGGAATTATCTGCCAGATGGCAGGTATCTATGTGCCGGATCCGAAGATTGGATTCTACAGTCTGCTTCCGGACTTTAGCAGTGGATTTTCAATCCCTAGTATCATGCCGGTATTTGGTAAACTTGATTTTAGCGGAGTATTTTCCCTGAATTTCATCGTCGTTATCTTTGCATTTTTATTTGTTGATATGTTTGATACGATCGGAACATTGATTGGTGTATCTACCAAGGCAGGTATGTTAGATGAAGAAGGACATCTTCCGAATATCAAAGGGGCACTGATGGCTGATGCGGTTGCAACAACCGTCGGAGCAGTTCTTGGAACAACAACGACTACCACGTTCGTGGAAAGTGCATCAGGCGTATCTGAAGGAGGAAGAACCGGGCTGACTTCCGCAACAACAGCCATTTTATTCGGGTTGTCGTTGTTCCTGTCACCAATCTTCCTTGCAATTCCATCGTTTGCAACAGCACCGGCATTGATCGTAGTGGGATTCTATATGTTGACAAATGTGGCGCACGTTGATTTTGATGATTTTTCAGAAGCACTGCCATGCTACATCTGTATCCTGGCTATGCCATTTTTCTACAGCATCTCAGAAGGTATCTCTATGGGAGTGATTTCTTACGTGATCCTGAATCTGATGACTGGAAAGGCAAAAGAAAAGAAGATCAGCGCATTAATGTATGTACTTGCGGTATTATTCATATTGAAATATATCTTTCTGTAAAATATAATAGAAAGTGGAGAACGAAAAGAGATCGGTGTTTCCGGTCTCTTTTATGACTTATAAAAGTATCCGAAAGATACATGAAGGAGAACA
Source organism: Dorea sp. BIOML-A1 (assembly GCF_009875615.1). Classification (NCBI taxonomy): domain Bacteria; kingdom Bacillati; phylum Bacillota; class Clostridia; order Lachnospirales; family Lachnospiraceae; genus Dorea; species Dorea sp. BIOML-A1. The sequence goes on along the minus strand of NZ_WWSA01000027.1, from coordinate 14,121 downwards.
AACGTATGAATTTACTTACGATGGAACATATTACAAAGGCTTATACAGACCGTGTTCTTCTGAATGATGTTGCATTCAGTATCAATGAAAATGAGAAGATCGGTGTGATCGGAATCAATGGGATGGGAAAGTCTACGCTGTTAAAAGTGACTGCAGGAATCGAACCATATGATGACGGGAAGATCAGTATGGGAAAGCAGGTGAAGATCTGCTATCTTCCGCAGACACCGGAATTTGAAGAAGGAACGACAGTTCTTCGCGCAGCAATTGCAGATAATGTAAATGAACTGAACCAGTGGACGATCGAGGCAGATGCCAGATCTATGCTGAATCAGCTGGGATTCTATGATTATGATGAAAAAGTAGAGCATATGTCCGGCGGACAGAAGAAGAGGATTGCCCTGGTCAATGCACTGTTGACACCGGCTGACATACTGATCTTAGATGAGCCGACGAACCACCTGGACAATGCAATGTCAGAGTGGCTGGAGGAATATCTGATCGGCTTTAGAGGGGCAATACTGATGGTTACGCATGACCGTTACTTCCTGGATCGTGTGGCAACAAGAATCGTGGAAGTGGATCAGGGGAAGATATACAGTTATCCGGGAAATTATTCCGAATTTGTTAAATTGAAAGCAGAGCGTCAGGATATGGCACTGGCTACAGAACGGAAGAGGAAGAGCCTTCTCCGCACCGAACTTGAATGGCTGGGAAGAGGTGCAAGAGCCAGAAGCACGAAGCAGAAAGCACATATTGACCGGATCAAAGCGATGCAGGAGATCAAGGATATTCAGGAAGAAAAGAGAGTGGTACTGGATTCCGTAGCATCCCGTATGGGAAATAAGACGATCGAGCTGGAGAATATCAGCAAATCTTATGGTAACAGAAAGCTGATCAGTGATTACAGCTATATATTCCTGAAAAATGACCGCATTGGAATTATCGGTCCGAACGGCTGTGGCAAGACAACACTTCTTAAGATCATCAATGGGATCGTGAGGCCAGACAGTGGAACAATAGAAATCGGGCAGACCATCCGGATTGGATATTTCTCGCAGGAGAACGAATATATGGATGCGTCCATGAAAGTGATCGACTATGTGAAAGAAGTGGGGGAATATGTCACTACATCTGACGGAAAGATCACGGCATCACAGATGCTGGAGCGTTTTTTATTTGACGGGGCCATGCAGTGGTCGAAGATTGAGAAGCTTTCCGGAGGAGAAAAGCGGAGATTGTATCTGATGCGTGTGCTGATGAGTGCGCCGAATGTGCTGATCCTGGATGAGCCGACGAATGATCTGGATATCCAGACACTGACCATTTTGGAGGATTATCTGGATCACTTTGACGGAATTATCATAACAGTATCCCATGACAGGTATTTCCTTGATCGTATCGTGAACCGTATTTTTTCTTTTGAAGGAGACGGGAAGGTACGCCAGTTTGAGGGAGGATATTCTGATTATCTGATTCGAAAAGAACTGGAAGGTCTGGATACGGAGATGTCATTGAAAGGACATGCCGCCGCAACAGAAGAACAATCAACGAAGGGGGAAAGTTCTTCCAAAGATACATGGAAGCAGAGAAAACCGAAACTTAAGTTCACGTATAAAGAGCAGCGGGAGTTTGAGACCATCGACGATGATATTGCAAAGCTTGAAGAAAAGCTCGAGACGCTGGATGCACAGATTGCAGCTAATGCGACTAATTCAGTGAAATTACGGGAACTCATGGAGAAAAAAGAAGAGACAGGGAATGCGCTGGATGAAAAGATGGAACGTTGGGTATATCTGAATGATCTGAATGAAAAGATTCAGAATGCAGACATAACAAAAGAATAGACAAGGAGGATATGATATGAGTTGGACAAGAGACAGACTGAAAACAAATGGCAGGATTGCATTTAAAAAGAATTACTGGGCATGTGTAGCTGTAGCCGTGATCATGGGAATTATCACAGGATTAAGTGGTATGAATGGAGGAAGAGCCGGAGGCAGTGCTTCGCAGAACAGTTTGTATGGAACAGATGGATTTGGATATCCGTTTGCCGGATTGGCGATTACAATGACAGCAATTATAGTGACTCTCATAATTCTGGCACTGGAGATATTTGTGGGAAGTCTTCTGGAAGTAGGAGGAAAAAGATTCTTTGTTCTCAATAAGACAGAGAATCCAACAGTCGGAACCATATTTGATGCATTCCGTTCCGGAAATTATGTGAATGTTGTACTGGCGATGTTCCTGAAAAATCTGTTTACATCTTTGTGGACGCTGCTTTTCGTTATTCCGGGAATTGTAAAACATTATGAATATCTGATGATCCCTTACATTCTTGCAGAGAATCCGGGAATGGACAGAAAAGAAGCATTTCAGATCAGTAAGCGTATGATGGACGGGCAGAAGATGGAGACATTTATTCTGGATCTGTCATTTATCGGATGGATATTACTGTCTGCAATTACCTGTGGAATCGTTGGGATATTCTATGTAAATCCGTACAGGGAGGCGACATTTGCAGAATTATATGCATTTAATAAGGCAAAAGCGTATGAAGAAGGATATATCAGATAAGGAAAATCAGAAAGAAAAGTTACAGGTAAAGGAAGTAGTATGACGATTAATAAATCCATGAGAAGAGTATTGAAAGCTCTGTCTTTTGACGGCATTGAAGTAGAAGCCTCGAGGCATCTGGCAAATTTAAAGGCGATCGATCCAATGAAAATCTTTTATAAGACGATTGATTATAAGATTTATAATGGTGATCATCAGATCCCGGTGAGGATATTCCTTCCGGGAGAGAAGATGGAAGATAATCTCCCGGCATTGTTGTTCTTTCACGGAGGCGGATGGGTAACGGAAAGTATTGACAATTATGAGAGAATCTGTGCCCGTCTGGCATCGGCAACAAATCATATTGTTGTATCGGTAGAGTACAGGCTGGCACCGGAATATCCATTTCCGACAGGTTTCTATGACTGTTATATGGCGGCAAAGGCTATGTTTACGAACCGGTTCATTTTGAATACAGATCCGGACAAGATCACTTTGATCGGGGACAGCGCAGGCGGGAATCTGGCAGCAGCTGTTTCACTGATGGCAAGAGATCAGGGAGAATTTCTGCCAAAGAGACAGATTCTGATCTATCCTGCAGTGAATAATGATTACAGTGAGAATTCCCCGTATCTGTCAGTCAGACGCTATGGAACAGAGTATCTTCTGACAGCTGGAAAGATGAGGGATTATATTAATTTTTATGCTTCGGCAGAAGAAGATAAGAGAAGTAAATATCTTGCACCTCTGATGGAAACGGATTACAGTAACCAGCCGGATACATTGATCTTAACAGCAGAATGTGATCCGCTCAGAGATGAAGGGGAAGAGTATGGAAGGCGTCTGAAAGAAGCTGGAAATCAGGTGGAGATTCACCGGATTCAGGATGCACTTCACGGATTTTTTGCACTTGGGGTAAAATATTACCATGTGCAGGAGAGTTTCGCGATTATTAACCGCTTTCTTGACAGCTATGGACAGAAAGAAAGCGAAAAGAATGTCAATCCGGCGGATGGTGAATAGCAGCGGGAGAGAGAAGGGGGAAAAGCAGTGTTTGAACAAAAACGCGCTTACTGGAGAAGTCTGGATAATGCAGCAAAGTTATTTTCTGCTGCCAGCAGTCCGAAAGATACCAGAGTATTCCGATTCTATTGTGAACTGAAGGAAGAAGTGGAAGAAAATGCCCTGCAGGAGGCACTGGATCAGACAATTGAGAAATATCCGGTATTCCTGTCGGTCATGAGAAAAGGCTTGTTCTGGCACTATTTGGAGAAAAGTGAATTAAGACCGATAGTAAGAAAAGAATATAAAGAACCATGCAGCAGTCTGTATGTACGGGATAAAAAGACGCTTCTATTCGAAGTGACCTATTATAAAAAACGGATTAATTTTGAAGTGTTTCATGCACTGACTGATGGAACCGGCGCGACGGAATTCTTGCGGGAACTGGTGAAGAATTATCTACATCTAGTTCATAAGGATGAACTTGAACCGGTTGAATTATCAGATCAGTATCTGACGGTAAAGGATCAGGAGGATGACAGCTTCAGCCGTTATTACGATCCGGATTTTCCAAGAAAGAAAAAGAAGAAGATCAAGGCATTTCAGATTAAAAAGAACGGAAAGGGATACGAAGAACTGCAAGTCAATGAGGCGACTGTGCCGGTAAAAGAACTTTTGGGCATCAGCAGGGAAAAGGGAGTATCCATGTCGGTGCTTTTAACGACGGCATTCATATGTGCAATTCATGAGGAAATGAGCCGGATACAGGAAAAAAAGCCGGTCATACTGATGGTTCCGGTGAATTTAAGAAAGATATTTCCATCCGATTCGATGCTGAATTTCTTTGGTTATATAGAACCGGGATATCAGTTTGGAGAAGAAAAAGATTCGTTTGAAGATGTACTGGAAGCAGTTAAGATATATTTTCGGGAGAATCTGTCTAAGGAACATATGGCAGGTCGGATGAATGAATTGATTGCAATAGAAAAGCATAAAATTTTAAAGTGGGCACCTCTGGAACTTAAGAACCGGTGTATCCGTGCAGGAGCTAAGATGGCAGAGCAGGAAGTGACGGCTGTGCTTTCTAATATGAGTGTAGTAAAGATGCCGGAAGATTATGCGGACTATATTGAAAAATTCGGAGTGTATACCAGTACGAACCGGACAGAATTATGTATCTGTTCTTTTAAGGATACACTTTCACTCAGTTTTACATCAAGATATGACAGTACGAATATCCAGCGGAATTTTTACCGGATACTGACAGAACTCGGCGTACAGGTTACGATTACAGAAGCGGATTTTCCGGAGGATGCAAAAGCAAATTACGAAGGGAAGAAAGTGCTGCAGATATTTACATTCTGCTGTATTGCAGCAATTGTGCTCAGTATGATGACCGATATCATCATATCCCCTGGGGTACACTGGTCGGTATATGTAGCGTCCGGCTGTGCAACGATGTGGTTTACGATGGCAGTTGGGTATGTGAAGCGCTTTAACCTGTTGAAGAATGCGGCATGGCAGCTTCTGATCATGTCCGGCATCTGCGTGTTATGGGATCTGGGAACCGGATGGAGGGGATGGTCGGTAAATATCGGAATCCCGAATATCTGCCTATTGATCCAGATTGTAATGCTGATCATATCCCGAATACGGTCATTATCACCAAGAGAGTATATGATATATTATGTAATGGCGTCGGTATATTCGATGATACTGCCGTTCGTACTGCTCATGACAGGGGTGATCCGCTACAGAACTCCGTCTGTCATCTGTATCGGCTGTAGTTTTCTGCTGATGATTGGACTTATCATGTTCAAAAGAAAAGAATTTAAAGAAGAAATGCATAAAAAATTTCACGTTGGTTGACACTGATATCAAGAGTTATGTTATAATAGCTATATCAAGAGTTTATGTCAGCGCGTTTACAAATTTCATAATACGATACCAGAAAAGTTGACGTGCAGTTCGATATAACTTCGGATTGTGCGCCCTTTTAGCGTTGTCATACGTCTGCAGAAGTTACCATGAGAGAAGTGTTAAGAACAGGAGGCAGAAATGTTCAGAATAGGAGATTATGTGGCGCATTATAAGGAGGGCGTCTGTGAAGTGGTAAATATTGGAAAGATTGATATGGGCAGTTCGGATAAAGAGTATTATACGTTAAAACCGGTATATGATGCAGCCGGAACGGTCTATACACCGGTTGACAACAAGAGGGAGCAGATCAGACAGTTAATTACAAAAGAAGAAGCAGAGAATCTGATCAAAGAGATGTCGGAGATTGATACAATCGGTGTGACGAATGAAAAGCAGCGGGAAGCAATGTACAAAAATGCGTTATTACACAATCAGTGCAGAGAATGGGTTTCATTGATCAAGACATCTTATGGGAGAAATAAAGAAAGAATCCAGGCAGGGAAAAAGACGATTAATATCGATGAGAGATATATGTCCAGTGCTGAAAAGTTCCTGTATGGGGAACTGGCGGTGGTGATGGAGATGCCGAGAGATAAAGTCAGTGGTTATGTGAAAGAGTATTTGGATACAGAGAGAGAATAGGAGAAGACAGAGTCAAAAATAATGTTGCAAACCAAAGAAATGGTTGCAACATTATTTTTGTGATTAATATGAAATCGTTGTATCTTTGACTGCTTTTGCGGATTTTTCGGCATAAATTGTCGTTACAAGATTCTTATACGGAGCACGTTTTTTTAGTTCTCCGGCATCTTCTAAAATATCCTGAAGAAGATCAAAACTTTCCTGACGGAAGATTAGATCCTTCTTCCATGTGTCCTGTTCATAGTAACGGGATACGATGGTTGTAATGGTATCCGGTGTCGTCTCTTTGAACTGAGGCGCAATTACCTGAGCAATTTCTTCCGGAGTGTGAGATGCCACATAATTCATACCTTTTTGCAAAGCATTGGTAAATCCCTGAATGATTTCCGGATGTTGCGAGATGTAACTTTTCTTTGCAGAGAATGCGGTGTATGGGACATATCCGCTGTCAGTTCCGAGAGAAGCTACAACATATCCTTTTTCTTGTTTTTCAAGGTTGGTTGCGCCTGGTTCAAATTCTACCGTGAAGTCATAGTCTGCTTTTTCTTCAGCAAAGGCTGCAGCTGTAGAACCGAAATCAATGTTCTGGTCAATTGTAAGATCAGAGGCTGGGTCAATGTGATTCTGCTTTAAGATATATTCGAATACCATTTCAGGCATGCCGCCTTTCCGCCCGCCAATAACTTTTCTGCCTTTCAGATCTTCCCATTTAAAATTTTTAATATCCTCTCTGGCAACTAGGAAGTTTCCGGCTCGCTGAGTGAGCTGTGCAAAATTCACGACATAATCATGAGCCCCTTCATTATAAGTATAAATGGAAGCTTCTGATCCCATAAATCCGATGTCGGCTGTTCCGGAAAGGACAGCAGTCATGGTCTTGTCGGCGCCAAAACCGGTCACGAGAGAAAGGGCGATCCCTTCCTTCTCAAAATAATTCTTTTCCATTGCAACATACATCGGTGCATAGAAGATAGAATGAGCGACTTCATTCAGTGTGACAGGAGTCAGATCCGTCTTTTTATCATTGATAGATTTTGAAGTTTTTGAAGTTTTGCCTGTCGCAGATTCCGGTTTATCAGCGGATGTGCATGCCAAAAGTGAAGTGACGGATAGTGTAAAAAGTAGAAGAAGAGCGGTGATACACTTTTTCATAAGATCCTCCCAGGGAAATATATTCTATGCTTTATAGTATATTCAGATGTGAAAGATCAGTGACAGGGGGTGGATGGATTACAAAATTTCTTGTTTTATTTTAAATGAATTAATGGTAAAATATTGAAGTATTAACGAAAATGAGAGGAAAAAAGAGTATGAAACAAAAAAATAGCTTTAGCGGACAGATTGGATTTGTATTTGCAGCTGCCGGAAGCGCAGTCGGTGTGGGAAATCTCTGGCGCTTTCCATATCTGGCGGCAAAAGATGGAGGCGGATTGTTCCTGCTTATCTATCTGGTACTGGTGCTGACAGTTGGATTTGTGTTATTGACTACGGATATTGCAATTGGCCGCAAGACAGGCAAAAGTGCAATCTATGCTTATGAATCAATGAAGAAAAAATGGAAATTTCTTGGAGTGATTACATTCTTGGTTCCGGTGTTGATCATGACCTATTACGCGGTTATCGGCGGATGGATTTTAAGATACATTGTTATTTATCTTACAAGCTCAGGGAAGCAGGCAGTAGCAGATGACTGCTTTACCGCATTCATTTCTTCACCATCGTCGGTGTGGTATGGATTGATCTTTATGCTGCTGACAGCATTGATCGTATATAACGGTGTAGAAGAGGGAATCGAACGGGTTTCGAAATTTATTATGCCGGTTCTGCTGATTATGGTAATCGGAATTGCAATTTTCTCACTTACATTGAAGACTACGCTGGATGATGGAACGGTACGTACCGGATTGCAGGGGCTTAAGGTGTATATGAAACCGGATCTGACAGGAATTACGGTTGGCCGCTTCCTGCAGATTACACTGGACGCAATGAGCCAGCTGTTCTTCTCTCTGAGTGTATCAATGGGAATTATGATTACATATGGCTCATATGTTAAGAAAGATGTAGATCTGAATAAGGCAGTATCGCAGATTGAGATCATGGATACCGGAGTTGCATTCCTTGCCGGTGTTATGATCATCCCAGCAGTATTCGTATTTTCCGGTTTGGACGGAATGTCAGCGGGACCGGGACTGATGTTTGTATCATTGCCAAAGGTATTCTACAGTATGGGAACGGTCGGACGTGTGATCGGAATTCTGTTCTTTGTACTGGCAGGATTTGCCGCATTGACATCCTGCATTTCGGTACTGGAATCAATCACTGCAAACTGTATGGAATTATTTCACACAGAGCGTAAGAAGACGACCAGAGTGTTATCGGTGATCTACCTTATCGCAACAGCAGTGATCGCACTTGGATACAGCATCTTCTATGTAGAAGTTGCACTTCCAAACGGAAGTACAGGACAGCTTCTGGATATCATGGACTATATCAGTAACAGCTTTATGATGCCGTTTATTTCGCTGTTATCAGCAATCTTGATCGGCTGGATCATGAAGCCGTCATGGATTGCAGAGGAAATGGAACTGAATGGCGAGAAATTCAAACGTAAAAAGTTATATAATGTGATGATGCGTTATATTATGCCGGTTATCATGGTGATTCTGTTCCTGCAGTCAACAGGTGTGTTGAATATGATTATGAAATAATAATATTGGAAGTAAATGAAGCAAAAAGGAGATCAGAGAAATATGAGTACAAAAGCAGAACATGCAGCAGAATTACACCAGAGAGGATGCAACTGCGCCCAGGCAGTAGCCTGTACATTTTGCAAAGAATTCGGAATCAGTGAAGACGATATGTTTCGTATCGCAGAAGGTTTTGGTCTGGGTATGGGCGTGATGGAGATGTGTGGTGCATTGTCTGGAATGGCAATGATCATCGGCCTTGATAACAGTCAGGGAGGCACAGAAGAAGGATCCAGAACCAAAGGGGATACATATAAGAAGATCCGAAGCAAAGTAGAAAAATTCAAAGAGAAAAATGGTTCCTGCATCTGCCGGGAGTTAAAAGGTGTGGAGACAGGAAAAGTTCTCTGCAGTTGTCCACAGTGTATCGCAGATGCCGTAGCTTTGACAGAAGAATATCTGGCAGAGCAGGGAAAATAAAGTCTGGATAAAATAAAGCTCAGGGAAAATGAAATCCGGGAAAAGTCAATGCATAATGGAGAAAAGAAATGCGATTAAAAAATATATTAATTGTTGTAAAAAATATCGAACATTCCAAACAATTCTATCATGACCTGTTCGGACTGAATACAATTCTTGACAATGACGGCAATGTGATATTAACGGAAGGCCTGGTGCTTCAGGACGAAAAGATATGGAAAGAAGTTCTGAATAAGGATATTATTCCGGAAAATCATGCCAGTGAGTTATATTTCGAAGAACCGGATATCGAAGCATTTGCCAGAAAGCTTGAAAAGTTGTATCCTAATGTTAGGTATGTCAACCGGCTGATGACACACAGCTGGGGGCAGAAGGTGGTCCGTTTCTATGATCCAGATGGCAATCTGATCGAAGTAGGAACACCGATGTAAAGAATTTTGGAATGATAACGGAGGATAAGAAAGATGGGAGTTCAATCAATTGATGCAGAAGATGATCAGTTCGCATATCGTTACGATACACAGTTACTGATCGAGAGAAGAGACTTCCAATGAATGGTGCGAGGCAGTATCCGATGAAGAATACGGAAAATTGAAATAATCCTACCGAAGTATAAAAAATGTGATAAAATGGTTGCAGTCAGGGAACTGATTGCAGCCATTTTTTGGGTATCGCCATGTGTTCGTAAGGAGCTGCCAGTGGCAGGTCATGTAGATACAAAAGTATGCAAGAGAAGTTGCTGGCGGTCGATTCTGAGGATTAACAGAGACAGAACATGAAAGGACAAGAATCATGAAGATAACATCAGTTGCAGTATTAGGTGCAGGTGCGGTAGGTTCTTATGTGATCTGGGGACTTGCGGACCGTGAAGATATAAAGCTTGGCGTGATCGCCGAAGGAGAGAGAAAGGAAAGACTGAGCCGTCAGGGCTGTGCGATCAACGGAAAGGTCTATCATCCGGAGGTGTGGACACCAGAGGAAGCAGAAAATGTGGATTTCCTGATCGTTTCGTTAAAATACGGTGCATTACCGGGAGCATTGGAAAGCATCCGAAAAATAGTTGGAAAAGATACCAGTGTAATGAGCCTGATGAATGGCGTGGACAGCGAAGAGATCATCGCAGAACAGATTGGAAAGTCACACATTCTTCCGGCTGTGATTAAAGTAGCGTCGCACAGAGAAGCGGACGGATATCATTTCGATCCGGAGACAACACTTGGGATCATCTTTGGTGAATATGAAGCCCCATACGAAAGTGAAAGGGTAAAGGCGGTGAAAGAACTGTTTGACGGTACGGGAATTCATTACCGCTCAACGGAATATGCAATAGAAGAAGTGTGGTGTAAATTTCGTCTGAATGTCTGCAATAATCTGCCACAGGCAATCCTAGGAGCAGGTGTTGGCTGTTACCGGGACAGTGAACATATGAAAGTAATTCAGAATGGTTTGAAAAAAGAACTGGAAGCAATTGCAGAAGCGAAAGGAATTGACATCAGTAAAGCGGACAGAATGTCCGGACGGGGAAGTGCGGTTCCGCCAAAGGCCCGTTATTCCACATTACAGGATCTGGATGCAGGACGTCATACGGAGATCGATATGTTTTCCGGAGCGCTGATGCGTATGGGAAAAGAACTGGGGATTCCAACACCATATAATGAATATACCTATCATATGATCAAAGCACTGGAAGAAAAGAATGACGGCAGATTTGCCTATACAGGAGAGGAAGAACCAACCTGGTCGAAATAAAAAGTTTGGGGAAGAGATATGTTAAAAAAAGAAGAAATGATTACACTTTTAAAGAATGACGTAGTTCCGGCACTTGGCTGCACGGAACCGGTATGTGTAGCACTGTGCGCAGCAAATGCAGGGAAAATGACGGAAAATAAGATCCGCTCGATAGAAGTGGAAGTAAATGCAGGAATCTATAAAAATGGAATGTCGGCAGGAATCCCAGGCTGTGATTATGTAGGACTTCCATATGCAGCAGCACTGGGAGCATATCTTAAGAATCCGGAAAAAGGGCTGGAACTTCTGGAAGATATCACACCGGAAATTTTGGAACAGATGAAAGAACTGTGCGGTATGGCTGCTGTATCCGTGAAGATTAAAGAGCAGGAGCAGGGATTGTATGTGAAATGTAAGATCAAGACAGAAGCAGATATGATCACATCGGTCATCAGAGGAACACATACGAATCTTGTATATCTGGAGAAAAATGGAAAGATTATATATGAAAAAAATCAGGAAAACGGACAGGCATCAGATAATGCTCTGATTGAGGCGTTGAAACAGATGACAATTGCACAGATCCGCCAGGTTGCAGATGCAGCTTCAGAGGAAGAATTACATTTCCTGATGGATGGAGTGGAAATGAATGAAAGACTGGCAGCTTATTCCGAAGATAAGAAAGTCGGAGTAGGAATTGCAGATACGCTTCGGAGTGAAAAAGGTTCAGAGGTGTTGAAGAATGATCTGCTGACCAGAATTATGCTGAAAGTAAGTTCGGCAGCGGAGAGCCGTCTGGACGGCTGTCCGCTGCCGACGATGAGCAGTTCCGGTGCGGGAACAAAAGGTCTGGTAGTGATCCTGCCGGTCAGTGAAGCAGCAGACGCATTGGAAGTGTCAATGGAGAAAAAGGTGCGTGCGCTTGCAATTGCTCACCTGGTGAACCGTTATATCAATGCTTATATAGGAAAGCTGTCACCGATGTGCTCCTGTGTCATGGCATCATCAACGGCTGCATCCGTAGGAATTGCTTACCTGCTGGGAGGCAGTGACGAACAGCTTGGGTATGCGGTGCGAAATATGTCCGGGACGGTAACGGGAATGATCTGTGACGGCGGAAAGGTCGGTTGTGCAATGAAGGTTGCAACAGGATCATCAGCAGCCCTGCTTTGTGCGCTGACGGCCGTTCATGATGCGCCGCTTCGTGTGAGTGACGGTATCTGTGCAGAGACACCGGAAGACTGTATCCGTCATATGGCACAGATCGGTAATCAGGGGATGGCGCAGACGGATAAAGAAATCATTCATATTATGGAGCAGAAAAAGTGATGACAGAAAAAGTGAAACAACAGCATATGTTTTCAAATAAAATGATCGCCGGTATTCTGATACCGGTCGTTCTGGAACAGTTATTGAATTCAATTATGGGAACGGCAGATACGATGATGGTAAGTAATATTGGATCTGCAGCTATCTCGGCAGTATCGCTGGTGGACTCTATCAATATTCTTGTGATACAGGCATTTTCGGCACTGGCAGCAGGAGGAGCAATTGTCTGTTCACAGTATATCGGACAACAGAATAAAAAGATGGCGAATGAATCTGCAAGACAGGTGTTATTCATCATCACGGCCATCTCGATCGCAGTCAGTGTGTTATGTCTGGGATTTAAGAAACCGCTTTTGCGCCTGATTTTTGGTTCAGTAGAAGCTGACGTTATGAGAGCCTCAGAGACATATTTCTTTTATACAGCTATTTCATTTCCGTTCATAGCGGCATATGATTCGGCGGCATCCATTTTTCGCGCGCAGGAGAATACGAAGGGTCCAATGCTCATTTCCATGATATCGAATGCGATGAATATTGTTGGAAATGCAATTATGATCTGGATTTTCCATATGGGAGTTGCGGGTGCGGCAATCTCTACACTGGTTTCCCGTATATTCTGTGCAGTGGTAGTATTGATTCAATTAAGAAAAGACCGGCAGCCAATCGTGGTAAGAGATTACCTGAAAATCCGTCCGGACTGGGCAATGATCCGGAGAATACTCGGAATCGGAATTCCGTCCGGTGTGGAAAACAGTATGTTCCAGCTTGGGAAACTGGCGATACAGTCTACCGTATCAACATTAGGTACAACAGCAATCGCAGCACAGGCAATGACAAATATTCTGGAGAATCTGAATGGAATGGCGGCAATCGGAATTGGTGTAGGGTTGATGACAATTGTAGGTCAGTGTATGGGAGCGGACAGAAAAGATGAGGCGGTCTATTACATAAAAAAATTAAGCGTGATCGCAGAAGCGGCAATCATTGTAAGCTGCTTGCTGGTATTTGCATTGACCGGACCTGTAACAGTTCTTGGCGGCATGGAGCCTGCAAGTGCAAAGATGTGTTTCCATATGGTAATCTGGATTACGATTGTGAAGCCGATTGTATGGACGCTGGCATTTATTCCGGCATATGGACTTCGTGCGGCAGGAGATGTGAAATTTTCAATGGCTGCATCCTGTATTACAATGTGGCTGTGCAGGTTCTGTCTGTGCGTGATACTGATCCGGTTTCTGGAATTTGGAACGATGGGTGTCTGGATCGGAATGTTTGCCGACTGGACGGTACGTGCAGTAATATTTACATGGAGATTCCATAGCAGAAGATGGTTAAGATATAAAGTGATTTAACCATTATTATGAATCAATAGAGTATGAGATCAAAACAAATAATAATCAGGAAGATTAAAGGAGAAAGAAAATGAATGAATTATATGAATTGATTGAAAAAAAAATAAAGGCATCCGGATATCCGAGACCAATCTCGGGGGCAGATGTATATGATGATATCTGTGATCAGATCGATGGAAAAGAAAACGGGACGTATTTATTATTGTCAAAATTTGAAGAAGATGTGGTATTTGAGTATCATATTACGATTCGGGATGAGGATTTTAATCTGGGAGTTCTGACGATGAAGACACCGGAAGGTACATTTGAAGTAGACTTCGATGCATAGATTTACTTGGAATTTAATTCAGGAAGGCTGTGGATACCCGAACCGGAATAAAGCTTGGAAAGGCGTTCCTGCTCAGGTTCCATCGGCGGGTCAATTC
>NZ_WWSA01000026.1:0-82393 GCF_009875615.1 Dorea sp. BIOML-A1 | reverse complement strand
GTTTCTTATGGTATGGAACCTGAACAAGAAGCCTTATCTATTGTTTCCTTCAAGGACTGAGAGGCCGCTTCCCCGTTCATAAATTAAATCCCAATTAAATCCAATTACAATCCCCGCCGGTAATCGCCAGGCTCAGAAGCGCATCCATCTTCGCAACTTCTTCTGTGCCTTCGATCTTCTGCAGAAGTTCTGCCGTATCTAGCACATCTTCCAGCGATTCATCCGGGCCGATCTCGTAATCGATCTCCTGCTCGCAGTCCGGACACGGGATCCGTTTCATCGTCTGCAGGGACAGAAAACGATTCCCGCATTTCTTACATTCGTAATATCCGCATTCCTTTGTTCCATCCGGTACATAATACATAGCTGTCACCTCCTCTACTTCCAGCAATCCAGTTTCTCTTTCATTCCGATATCCGTACTCTTAAATACCGGATTCATACCCTTTTTCAGTTGTTTTTCATAATCACCGAGTACTTTCAGTGCCGTATTTGATAAGAGGATGATCACCGGAATATTAATGATCGCCATCACTCCCATTAACACATCTGAGATATTCCAGAGCATGGACATCTCCATTCCGGCTCCCATGAATACAACAAGCGCACATACCACACGGAATGCCATCATGAAATGCCGTCCGGGCTGACTTTTATGAATATATGTCAGCAGATTGTCGCAGTAAAAGCAATTGCCGAGCAGTGTTGTAAATGCAAATAATACCATAGACACCGTAATAAATACAGGACCAAACGTTCCGAGTGATTCCTGCAATGCAGCCTGTACCCATGGCGCTCCTTGCAATGCTTCCGACGGGGCTATCCCGGATGACATACACATCATAGCAGTTGCCGTACATAATAATAAGGTATCAATGAACACCGATAACATCTGAACCAGTCCCTGCTTGACCGGGTGCGTGACATTTGCCGATGCAGCCGCATTTGGTGCAGAACCAATCCCCGCTTCATTTGAATATAATCCCCGGCGGATTCCCTGCATCATGGCAGATCCGGCAAATGCACCAAAGATTGCCTGAAAGTCAAATGCTTCCCTGAAAATCCTTGCAAACACATCTGGAATATATCTGATATTGATCACAACCACGATCAAAGCCACCACAATATATGCCACACCCATAACCGGTACCAGCGTCGAAGTTACTTTTACAATACGTGAACCGCCGCCCAGCAGACACCATCCTGTCAGAACTGCCAGAATCCCTCCGATGATCCACGGTGTCACATCTGCATGATAAAAAGAAAATCCAGCAAATGTAGACTGCAGGTTATAAGATGCCAGCATATTAAATCCAAATGCATATGTCGCGATCATGGCAATACAGAATGCAATTGCCAGCGGTCTGCACCGAAGTGCAGCCTCTATGTAATACGCCGGTCCTCCGTAACATGTTCCATCCTCACCCTTTTTCTTATAAATCTGCGCCAATGTACTCTCCACGAACGCAGATGCGCTTCCAATAATTGCGATCACCCACATCCAGAATACGGCTCCAAATCCCCCGATACAGATTGCAGACGATACGCCTACGATATTTCCTGTTCCAACTCTCGATGCAGTGGAGACCATCAGTGCCTGAAAAGAAGAGACTGCATCTTCATCATCCGGTTTCTCCATTACCGCTTTGCAGGCGCTGCGAAACAGCCGCACCTGCGGAAATTTCGTCCGGATCGTAAAATACACACCAGTTCCGATTAACATAATGACCAGCAATTTACTGTACATGAATGAACTGATGCTGTCAATGACCATACTTAACATACTTGTATTTCTCCTTCTTGTTTTATTTTCCATATAAATATACAGTAAATCCATGCATTTGGAAAGAATAATTTATATACATTGGCACTGGCACTTGTTTCCTCTTTGTTTGATTTTATGGTACAATTACAAGGAGACAGCCTTTGCCGGCTGTTAATATCTATTTAAAGATGGAAAAAAGGAGAATCACATGCAATTATTAAAATCACTCATTATATTAATCGTCGGATTTGTCCTGTTGATCAAAGGTGCCGACTTCTTTGTAGAAGGCAGCTCTGCCGTAGCAAAGCGGCTCCGGATCCCTTCCATGATTATCGGCATGACCATCGTAGCCATGGGTACCAGCCTTCCGGAATGTGCAGTCAGTGTAACTGCTTCCCTGACCGGCAATAATTCCCTTGCCATCAGCAATGCGGTTGGCTCTAATATTTTTAATCTGCTGGTAGTATGCGGTGTCTGTACTTTATTTGTTCCGCTTGCCGTTCAGAAAAGTACTTTACAGAAAGAATTCCCATTATCTATCTTCTGTGCAGGACTTTTACTGCTGCTTGGATATCTGGGTATGACACTCGGACGAATCGATGGAATTCTCTTTCTTATAATATTTACCGGATATCTGCTCTGGATGATCCGCTCAGTCAAAAGAGCACGCCGTACAACAACACCTGATGCTATTTCTTCTATACAAGAAGAAAGGATCTCTCTTTCTGAAGAAGAGATTGAACAGGTTACCTCACATATCAATCTCCTTCCGGCATGGAAATGTCTCATTTTCATTCTTGGAGGTATGATCGCGATCAAGTACGGCGGTGATTTTGTCGTCGATGGAGCCTCTGCGATTGCAGTCCGCCTGGGACTCAGCCAGACATTGATCGGACTTACCATTATTGCCATGGGTACAAGCCTTCCGGAACTTGTCACTTCCATTGTTGCCGCCAGAAAAGATGAAGTCGATATGGCGCTCGGAAATGTCATTGGTTCCAATATCTTTAACATTCTTCTTGTACTCGGTGTTGCCGCAGCAATCAGTCCGGTGGCTTTCGCCTGGGATAACATGATCGACATTGCTGTCCTGATTGTGATCAGTGTGATAACTCTGATCTTTGCATGGACTTCAAAAGAACTCAACCGCAAGGAAGGAATCATCATGCTTATCTTATATGCTGCCTATATGGTATATATCTGTATCCGGTAAAGCAGTGATTTCATTATGAAAGGATGAACCTATTATGAAAATTGTATTTTTAGACGCAAAAACAATCGGTGATGATATTGACCTTTCCGGATTCGACGCACTTGGGGAGGTCACCAGATACGACTTTACCACACCGGAAGAAGCACCTGAACGGGTCAAGGACGCAGACGTTCTGATTATCAATAAAGTTCCTGTTAACGAACAGACAATCCATACCGCAGCGCATCTGAAGCTTGTCTGTGTTACTGCTACCGGAACCAATAATCTGGATAAAGACTATCTGGCTTCCCGCGGCATTGCCTGGCGCAATGTTGCCGGATATTCCACCGAAACAGTAACCCAGCATACATTTGCCATGCTTTTCTATCTTCTTGAAAAGCTGCGTTATTATGACGATTATGTAAAAAATGGAAATTATATCAATGACACCTGTTTTACTCATTTTTCCGAACATTTTTCAGAACTTAACGGCAAGACATGGGGCATCATCGGGCTTGGTGCTATCGGACGCCGTGTTGCCCAGATTGCAGAGGCGTTTGGCGCTCATGTAATCTATTATTCTGCTTCCGGACAACCTGCCCAGAACGGATACACTCAGGTTGATCTTGATACACTGCTTACTACTTCAGATATCATCTCTGTCCATGCTCCCCTGAATGAATATACTGAAAATCTTCTGGATAAAGATGCATTTGCAAAGATGAAAAAATCCTGCATCTTTTTGAATCTCGGACGTGGACCGATCGTTGTAGAGCAGGACTTATATGATGCTTTGATAACAGATGAGATTGCTGCCGCCGGTCTGGATGTCTTATGCCAGGAGCCGATGAGTGAACAGAATCCACTTTTTCAGATCAAAGACAGCCGCAAATTGTTAATTACACCACATATCGCATGGGCTGGCATTGAGGCGCGCATACGGCTGATGGACATTATTCTGAATCAGATCAAAGACTTTTTTGAACTGTAATCACATCGTACTTCCCGGAGGACTGACATGACAAAAGAACTATACATACAAAATACAAAAATACGATATTTATTTTATCTTCTTATGTCCGGCATACTCGTCTGGTTTCTCATCCTTCAGGCATTCGGGACCAACGAAAGAGACATAAACGAAGTGTCCGGTATGCCAGTTTACCATGGTTCGTTCACCTGGCAGAAATCCGACGGCAGTTCCGAAAAAATTACCGTTCCTGGACGATATTCCGTATCACCGGAAGATACTATGATAATCACCTCTACGTTACCGGAAGATTACGATAGTAATACCTTAGCTGTCCGTTCTTCTTTACAGAGTGTACGCTTTTATATTAATGGGAAACTTCGTTCCGAATACGACACCAAAGATACCAGACTTGCAGGCAAAAATTCTGCGAGCCGTTATGTTTTCTGTAAGACATCTGATGCAGATGCCGGTAAAGAACTGCGTATCGAATTACGCACCAATACCAAACAATACTCCGGTGTTGTCAATACGGTATATTGCGGTGATAAGATCGATATATGGGAATTCCTGTTCACACAATACGGTATGGAAACAATCACTGCATTTTTCCTGTTGTTTGCAAGTGTGATAACCATTATCTTCAGTATCATGCTCGGACTTATCTATCATACCAAATTCGACATGGAATATCTTGGATGGTGCATGCTTATGGGATCAATCTGGATGCTCGGTGAATCAAAATTTCGCCAGCTTCTGGTTCCGCACTCCTCCGCACTTGCCACTCTGTGCTTTATTATTCTCATGCTCTCCCCTCTTCCGGTACTCTTTTATGCCGATCAGGTACAGCATAGAAAATACCGCAGGCTCTATCTTCCGATAGGCTGGCTTGCAATTTTTAATTTCATCATCAGTACCATTCTGCATCTTACAGGAATTGCTGATTATATCGAGACGCTTTTTGTGTCTCATACCATCCTCCTTCTTACGGTATTTGTAGTGCTGTTCACATTTGCACTGGATATAAAGAAAGAAAAAAAGCACCGGAATCTGCTTGCATTCACCGGACTGCTTGCTGCTACTATCTCTGTCATGATCGAAGGGATCTCTACTTATTTTGTTGTATCTCTCTCCGGTATATTTGTCGGAATCGGTATGATGATTCTTTTCTCTTTAAATGTGCTTCGCACCGCAGAAAATATACATATGATGGAACTCCGGCGTCAGAAAAAAGAACTGGCCAAACGGAAACGTCAGATTGAGAAAGTATCCCTTCAGATGATCCAGACTCTTTCTACTACGATTGAAGCAAAGGATGAATATGCCCGCGGACACTCTCACCGTGTTGCTGAATATGCCGCTCTGATCGCCGGTGAACTGGGATGGAATTCCGAAGAGATCATGAATCTGAAATATGCAGCACACTTACATGACATCGGTAAAATCGGTATCCCGGATATGCTTTTGAACAAGCCTGCCCGCCTTACGCCGGAAGAATATTCCGTTATCAAAGAACACACCGTTATCGGCGCCGAAATTCTAAAGAATATTACTCTGATCCCTCATGTTGCCGAAGTTGCCCGTTCACACCATGAACATTATGATGGAACAGGTTATCCGGACGGACTTGCCGGAGAGGACATTCCGCTTTCCGCCCGCATCGTAGCTATTGCCGACAGTTACGATGCCATGAATTCCAAGAGAATCTACCGAAATGCACTTCCACCGGAAAAGATCTTTGAAGAAATTCAGAACAACAGAGGACTTCAGTTTGATCCAGATCTTGCAGATATCTTCCTGGAACTGCTTTTCGATGACAGAGTCCATATCTGTGAACACTGTGAATTCTCAGAGGATGATCCTGAACTTCCATTTATTGAAAATGAGATTGAAAATTTCGTTTCTAATGTTATGTCTACGATACAGACACAGGAAGACAGTGAAAGCTTTGACTTCCTCACCGGGCTTCCTATGCGGAGCAGAGGTGAAAAGCTTACTGCACAATTCATGCAGCAATATAGCGGATGCCTCATCTTCATAGATATGGATAATCTGAAAAAGATCAATGATATCCATGGACATAAAGCAGGTGACAGAGCACTGAAAGTTCTCGGTACGCTTCTTGCTGAATCCTCGCAGAATTCTGCCGTATGCCGTCTCGGTGGTGATGAGTTCCTGCTCTTCATTCCTGAAACAGACAAGGAACAGGTGACAGCATTCATTCAGGATCTTTTTGAAAAATTCGAACATGCCAAATCCGAAGACCCTGAGATCCAATATGCTTCTATCTCCGCAGGATTATACCTGAGTACAAAGGGCGAACCTTTTGAAGATTGCTACTCCAAAGCCGATAAAGCACTCTATCATGTAAAACAAAACGGAAAGCAGGGATTCTTCTTCTATCAGCAGATGGAACTGGATTTTTCCGAAGACGAAGTAACCGGTAAAGACCTAGGATTAATTGCCCAAGCTCTGAGCGAAAGCGGCCGTTACAATGGTGCCCTGAACCTTGATTACCGGGAATTTGCAAAAATATATGAATACATGAACCATCTCAATGAGCGCTATAAACATCACTGTTTCCTTATAATGGTCTCAATCGACACCGCACCCGGCTCTGTCACATATACGGAAAACAGAGAATATGCCCTTGCATGTATGGAACAGGCCATTCATGAAAAAATCCGTAAGGTAGACATCTGTACCCGCTACAGTTCCATGCAGTATCTGCTCATTCTGTATGAACCGGATGAAACACAGATTCCAAAAGTAATGGATCGTATCTTCCAATATTTTGATACGTTATATGATAAGAAGGATTTTATACCAAGCTACGAATATCGCCCAATCCTGCATTCAAATGATTGAATCCTTCCCCTATTCATGTTATTATATAATTTTGGGTCTGATAACAAAGAGAATGAAATTATATGAATAGACGCTCTGGTTTGCGGCGTCACTGTGGAGGAAAGAGATTTATGAGTGAAAATCAATCATCTGCTCCCATAGCAGAAAACAAGATGGGAACCATGCCCGTCGGAAAATTAGTATTTAACATGTCCCTGCCAATGATGATTTCCATGTTGGTACAGGCACTTTATAACATCGTTGACAGTATCTTCGTAGCAAAATTATCAGAAAATGCGCTGACTGCCGTTTCGTTAGCTTTTCCGCTTCAAACACTTCTGATTGCGGTAGCTACCGGTACCGGTGTCGGCATGAATGCACTCCTGTCAAAATCCCTTGGAGAGCGCAATTTTAAAAAGGCGAATAAGATTGCTGATAATGCAGCATTTATCTATGCCATCAGTTACATCGTATTTTTAATCCTTGGCTTTACGATTGTAAAACCGTTCTATGCAAGCCAGATTGGAAATGCAGATGTCGAGATCATGAATCTCGGAATTGATTACCTGAGTACAGTTATGATCTTTTCTTTTGGTTTGTTTACACAGATTTTCTTTGAACGATTACTGACTTCTACCGGAAGAACGATCTTCAGTATGACTTCTCAGTTATGCGGTGCTATCACCAATATCATCCTTGACCCGATTATGATTTTCGGACTTCTCGGATTCCCGAAGATGGGAGTAACCGGAGCTGCCGTTGCCACCGTCATCGGACAGTGCGTAGCTGGCATCGTAGCCGGAACCTGCAATCACAAATATAACCATGAAGTATCCTTAAGCTTCAAAGGATTCCATCCGGACATAAGCCTGATCGGACACATTTATGCAGTTGGTATTCCGTCTATTATTATGCAGTCTATCGGATCAATCATGACCTATTCGATGAACCGCATCCTGATCGAGTTTTCTTCTACCGCAACTGCTGTATTCGGTGTATACTTTAAGCTTCAAAGCTTCTTCTTCATGCCGGTATTCGGACTGAATAATGGTATCACACCGATCATTGCTTACAACTACGGTGCCCAGCAGAGAAAGCGTATGATCCGGACGATCAGGATCAGTCTGACAACTGCATTCTGCCTTACTTTTATCGGATTTCTCTGTTTTGAGGGTATCCCACAGGTATTGCTTGGAATGTTCAATGCATCTGCTGACATGCTGAAGATTGGTGTTCCGGCACTTCGTATCATCGGTATCCACTACCTGATCGCATGGTTCTGTATCATTGCCGGTACCGTATTCCAGGCACTCGGCAAAGCAGTATTCAGCATGATCGTATCTATCATGCGTCAGCTGGTTGTACTGATCCCTGCTGCTTATATCCTGTCTAAGATTGGCGGACTGCACGTTGTATGGTGGTCTTTCCCGATTGCGGAAGTGATATCATTTATTGCGTCTATGGCATTTTTGATCAGAATTTATAAGACGATTATCAGTAAGATTCCGGAAGGAAAATTGTAAACTCTATATCGCTGACATGCAAAAGAGGCTGTAAAAATTCTTTTTAGAAAGAACTTCTCAGCCTCTTACTTTATTTACATTTCATTACTGTTTTTCAAAAAGATATTTCCCGAAATCTACTTTTTATTTTTGTAATTCACAATATAAATTCCCACACATACCAGAATCAGTGCAATCAGGCTTCTCGCATTAAATGCCTGGCTTACTTCTCCAAGAACCAGTGCCGATAACACCACACTGCAAAGTGGATTGACAAATCCAAAGATTGCTACTTTTGACACTTCATTATGTGCCAGCAGAACTGACCAGAGTGTATACGCTACAGCCGATACCATCGCCAGATACAGGATCAATACCGCTCCCGCAACAGACATATGATCCAGATGTCCACCCATGAGGATTCCTACTACAAACAACAACACTCCACCCATGAAGAATTGACAGCCGCTTAAGATAACCGGTGATACTTTTTGGGAAAAAATATTGATCAGTACGGTCGATGCTCCATAGGACAACTGTGCAATCAGCACAAAGCCTTCTCCCGTCAGTCTGAAGCCCATATCCATAGAACCGCCTGCCATGTTGATGATCACGACTCCTGCAAATCCGAGAATACAACCGGCAAGTTTTCTGCCTGTCATCTTTTCATTTCTTACTAACAGACATGCCATTAAAATTGCGATAAAATTTCCAAGACCTGTGATAATTCCGCCTTTTACACCGGAGGTATGTGCTACTCCGATGTAGAAGAAAAAGTACTGGACAAAGGTCTGTGCAAAACAGACAGGAATTGCATAGCGGAATACTTTTCCATCTGGAAGAACCATATGTTTTTCACGGATAGATGCAAATACTAATACCAGAATTCCAGCCAATGCAAACCGGATGCCTGCGAAGACGATCTGGCTTGCGGTATCTGCAGAATCTACAGATAAGATGCGATAGCCTGTCTTGATCACTGGAATTGCGCTGCCCCATAAGATGCAGCAGACACACGCCAGAACTGCAACCACCCAGGTCCTTGTTAATCTATTTTGTTTTTCTGTAATTTCCATTTTATTTTTCAATCTCTATCTTCTCTTTCAGTACGACACATCCGGCCATATCACCGATTACATTCACACAGGTTGCTCCCATGTCACATAATGTATTGATACTGATATACACACCCATGACTCCGGCCGGAAGACCTGCCATTGTTGCCAGTGCCGCAAACGATGCGATTGCTCCTCCCGGGATTCCCGGTGTTCCAACTGACAGAAGAACATTCGCCAGAAGGATGATGATCATCATCGGAATACTGACATGTACGCCACATGCATTTGCAAAAAACATGATCATAAACGACATCAGGATTGATACTGCGTCCATGTTAACAGTTGCTCCAAGCGGAATTGTGATACTGGATATCTGATTCGGTACGCCCAGCTCATCTTCCACACAACTTTTGCTGAGAGGAATCGTTGCAGAACTTGAGCATGTACCAAATGCATTCAATGCTGCCGGCATGATCGCTTTGAAGAACTTCACCGGACTTGTCTTTCCGAGAATGCTTACTGCACCGCCATATACAACAAATGCAAATCCAAAGAACGCAACATATAAGATAATCAGCTGTGTAGCCAGTGATATGATCGTCTTTGTTCCATTTGCCTCTACGACAGGAACGATCGTACAGAATACTCCGATCGGTGTGAAATACATAACCGTACTGATAATCTTCAGGCATGCTTCGTTGCAAGAATCAATTACCTTTAATAATGGCTCTCCCTTTTCTCCGATCGCGATCAGTGTAAATCCCATGATCAGTGCAAATACCAGCACCTGCAGCATATTACCCTCTGCAAATGCAGACACCGGATTGGAAGGAATCAGTCCTTTCACTGTATCTAATATACTGTCCATCTTTGTTGCCTGAATATCAGATGTAGCCATCTTAAAGCTGACACCTTTTCCAAGACGGATCAGTCTCGGAATGATCAGCCCGACAAAACTTGCCAGCGCTGTGGTGCACAGAAAGAACAGCATTGCCGCTCCTGTGATCTTACCTGTCGTTCTGGCACTTCCGATGCTTGCAATACCCATTACGATCGAACAGAATACCAGTGGGAAGATCATCATGTTCAATGCACTCATATAGATGCTTCCCAGTACACTCGTTGCAGTCAGAACCACTTTAAACCGTCCCGCCAAAAACAGTCCGGTCAGGATTCCGAGGATCAATCCGCCGAAAATCGCACCGGTGATGTGTTTTCTGTACCACTCATAAAAACTCTTCATTCGTATGTACTCTCCTTACTCTTTTAACTATAATATAACGTCTATATTTTACTATAGACATATAGATAATAGTTTATATCAAAAGGAGTGGGACGTCAATGTCCCACTTCCTTGGTTTCACCGTTTTTACAGTTTCCCCGTTGTTTGTCATATGCTAAAATAGAATTATTATCAATACAGAAACGAGGTGCTTTTATGCAGCACGAAGTATTTATCAGTTATCATCGAAACTCATCTGCTGAACTTGTGGAACATATTGTAGCGGCACTGGAAAGTCACGGAATCAAATGCTGGTATGCCCCACGGGATGTAGATTCAAGCTATGCATCAGGCGTTTCCTGCTGATTAACGAGATTGGTATCTATGTACCTGCCTATATCTGTATCGCAGAAGCCTATCTTGATTTGAATGACTGCACAAAAGCTACGAATGCGTTGGAGCAGGCTTTTACTTATGAATATGAATATTATGGTGAAGAAAATTGCCAGAAATACTGGCTTTATGATATCAAATCTAAGATTTTGGAAAAGCAGGGTAAAAACGATGAAGCTGCCGAATACCGGCGCTGGTCTGAAGAATAATATAAGAAATATATTCAGAGCCGCGAAACATAGCTTCCAGACTATTTTTTATTATTTTATCAGTCATCTAACAGTACATCATTAACCACATCGTATGCATCTTCCAATGCATCCAACGCTTCCGTCAGAGTGTCTGCTTTATCCGCTTCACCGTCTTCTTCATATTCATCCAGTATATTTACCAGAGAATCTTTTACTTGTTGGATGGATGTTATCAGGTCTTTTAACTGTTCTTCTTTTGTTGATGTGGTATTTATATTTACTATTTTGCTCACATTGTACCTCCCGTATTCTTGCCTATTTGTTCTCTTGCTGATACATTTTTTCCAGTGTTCTAATTCTGATTCTTTACACCCATCTCATGCCATTCTTCCCCGCCCCAGGTTGACTGCGCGATTCCTTTATCTTTAAATCCGAATTTCTCATACATCGCTACCTTCGATTCCAGACAGGTAAGGATAATCTCTTTTCTTCCCCTTCCCCATTCTCTTTCGAGATACCGGCGTACCAGTTCTCTTGCAAGTCCCTGACTGCGGTATTCCGGCAGTACATCCAATCCCAGAAGCATGACATTCTTGCCTTCCGGGTTATGCAGACTGGCATCTGTAAAGAACTCGTCCTTTAATATCTCATCATCCGTCGCTAGTCCATTTAAAAAACCTGCCATCTTTCCATTTTCTTTATCAATCACTACCAGAAATAAATCCGCAATTCCGGCAACACGGTCTTTCATATGCTTCTTAGAGCAGGCTTCATTCGGTGGAAAGCAGATTCTTTCAATCTCTGCCGCTTCTTCTGCTTCGTTCTGTTTTATGTTTCTAAATTCATATCTTTCTGAAATATGTTTATTTGACATTTTCTTTTCTCCAATTCTGTTACCTTATAAAGTGTGTCGAAATTCCACCGCATGCTTCCTCTTCCAAATTGGAAACAAATTCCGCTGACACACATAATTCTCCCTCTCTTTGATCGCAACCGCCTGAAAAAACGTCTTCCACATCTCTGTATATTCATCTTCATACTGTTCTGTTTTACGAAGTGACTCAAATTCGTCATCCGTCAGATAACGCAGATAGTTTGTTCCGTCTTTTGGATGTACGCATGCTGTTTTCCGGTTATCATCTATGATCATCCAATGTTCTGATGGCATCCGGTCCGCAAAATGTCTGCCAACCAGCATGATCACATCACTTTTGGGTTCCAGATGACTGACATAGACCTTTCTGTCCAGCGACTGGAATCGTGCAAATTCATTAAAATGATGGCTTTCATTACCGACTTTCCGCCGAAGTTCCAACATGCGCATCACATGAGGATTCGAATACTGTTCCAGTACCTTACTTCCCACTGCAAATCCGACACGCAGAAAATTATAGATTGCCTGTAACGCATCTTCCTCCGCAGAAAGGGTTGCATAATATACATCCAGATATGCTTCATCGGAAATATCCCTGCGAACAGAACGGATTACTTTTTCTGCTTTCACATTATCTCCGTCTACATGGACATATTCATCAAACATTGTCTGCTGTAATATCGGTTCTTTCTTTAATTTTATCTGATCATGGCCGATTCGTAAAGCTTCCGACCAGGCATCATAGATGCAGGTCATAATGTCCTCCAGACGATCCTTACAAGTATATATCTTCATAATTTCCTACCCTATTCCAAAGTCTGCCAACGACAATTGCACATAAGATTCATTGGAATGTTCTATATTCCATACATCTTTCTTATCTACACTCACCAGTTGTCTCATAATATACGATGCTTCAACCGGTGTATGATACATCTGTTTTCCCCCACAGGTAATAAAATAATGCGCCCGCTTAAGTACCACACCCATCTTCTTTAAGCTTGCAAAATCCAGTCTTCCATACCGTCTTGCATGTGTGATCCGGCTGGCGGATTTGGGACCGATTCCCGGTACCCGAAGCAGTCTTGCATAACTTGCAGTCTCTATTTCCACAGGAAATTGTTCGAGATGGCGTAATGCCCAGTCACACTTTGGATCGATCAGTTCATTGAAATCCGGCTTTTCTTCCGACAATAATTCACCTGCCTGGAATCCATAAAATCTAAGCAGCCAATCTGCCTGATAGAGGCGGTGTTCACGCAAAAGCGGTGTCGGTGTTCCAAGCCCCGGCAGTGCATCATCCTCATTCAGCGGAATATATGCTGAGTAAAACACTCGTTTCAGATCAAAGCCCTGATACAACTGCTGGGTCGTCTGCAATAATGTATAGTCACTTTCCCCCGTCGCACCGATGATCATCTGTGTACTCTGCCCAGCAGGTGCAAAACGACGCTTTAAACCAGACATATCATGGGGTGCCAACTGATATGCATTGTCCCATGTAAGGAGTCCATCCACTCTCCCCATTTCTTTTTGAGAAGGCAAAGTTCCGTCCTTTCCATCCGACAGTCTGTCTGTCTTCTTTTTTTCTTCCAGGCTTTCCCGATAATTCCTTTTGGATATTTCCGAAAAAATGCCGTTATTTAACAGTTGATTTCCCCTGCTTCTTTCCATATATGCTGTCTTTCCGATGGCCATCCGGTGTGCAGCAATTGTATTCTGAACCTTTCCCATAGGATTAAGGATTGTCTTCATTGTCTTATTCGGTGCAAGAGTCCGAAGACTCTCTTCCGTCGGAAGTTCCAGATTCACACTGATACGGTCGGCCAGATATCCCGCTGCGGCAAGAAGTTCATCCGAAGCTCCCGGAATCGTCTTCACATGGATATATCCGTTAAAATGATATTTTGTGCGAAGCAGCAGTAAAGTCTCACACATCTTTTCCATCGTGTATGTCGGATTTTTCAAAACTCCGGAGCTTAAGAAAAGACCTTCTATATAGTTACGCCTATAAAACTCAATCGTCAGTTCACAGATCTCTTCGGGTGTAAATGTTGCCCGTTTCACATCGTTACTTGCACGATTAATGCAATATTTACAATCATAGGCACAATGATTTGTCATCAGAATCTTTAATAAAGAAATACATCTTCCGTCCGCTGCAAAACTGTGACAGATGCCGCATGCCTCTGTATTGCCGAGTTCTCCTTTCTTTCCACGGCGGCTGGAACCACTTGACGTACATGCCACATCATATTTTGCCGCATCAGCGAGAATCTGTAATTTCTCCTGTGTTGTATAATTACTGTTTTTGATTTCTATATTCATAGTTTCATTATACAAACAAGCGTTCTTGTTTTCAAGTGTTTTTCGAACATTTGTTCTTTTTATCTACTATACATGCCTGCTATCTTTATTTTTTCAGGAAATGTTCCCTGTTCGGATATACCTGCCTGAAAGCCTCAAGCGCCGCCTCCTGTAACAGCGCAAACTCTTTCTCCATATGAAGCAGATGCGGTGCATGAAAAGCGATCATACTAATCTGCTGCGCAATCTTTTTTGTCACCCCTTCTTCTGACATCTGTCCCATTCCAAATACAAGTGACGTAAATGCTCTTCCTCCCCTGCTGACTTCAATGAATTTCAGAAAGACATTCTGAAGCTCCTGCAAAAGAATTTCCTTATATATTTTTTCCTGAAGCAGTGATTCTGACAGCCCCAAAGTGGCAGCTATCTTCGCTCCCTGCTTTCTCCGTTTTCCTCCCAAATCCACTGTCGTACCCTCTGCCAGATATTTCATTTCCATAAGACATCTCATAAATTCATCTTTTACGGGTGTTCGTTTTCCATATCTTGCAATCCATAACTGTTTCCGGTATTTGTCTTTCTCCGACTCTCCGTCGCCGGTATTTGCTTTTAATAACTCCAGTCTTTTTACCGGATCTGTTTCTTTGTAAAATGCAATTATCCATGCGTTATCCATTTTCTATTTCCTCATTATTGTGTTCAAAAAATGATCTACATTACTGCTATCCACACGGCAATATTCGGAGACATAATATCTGCCTTCCTTTAAATGTTTCCGATTTGTGTCTTTTCCACAGACAATCTCTACCGATAATTTCGCCAATTCCATTGCCTGATCCTCTTTATCATTATAGACGGTTCCCTTCATTTTTCCAGTCTTGATTGCCTCCAGCGCATCGTCCAGACCGTCAATTCCAAATATGACAGGCCAGTTCCGGCAGTCATATCCGGCCTTCTGCCAGGCTGCCACTGTTCCCAGTGCCATCTCATCATTATTGGAAATAACCAGTTCTATCTCATCTCCATATTGTTCAATAAGACGACTCATCCTGTTTTCAGCCTGTCCACGGTTCCAGTCTGCAAACTGATAACTCAATTTTTCAAGATCAATCCCCTGTTCAAGCAAGGTCTTAACCGAATAGTCTGTTCTGCTGATGGCATCCTGATGTCCGGCCTCTCCTTCCAGAAGTATATACTGAATCTTCCCATCCTGATTCTTATCAACCTCCGGATGATTCTTAATATAATCCGCCACAATTTCTCCCTGCATGATCCCGGACTGCTCTGCGTTACATCCTATATAATACAGCTTCTCCCATTGCATCAGATCCTCCCTGACCGGCTCCCTGTTAAAAAAGAGAACCGGGATATCTTCTTGTTTTGCCATCCTGATAATACGGGATGGTGCCGTTCTGTCAACCAGATTCACACACAATACATCACAGCCGGCGTCAATCATCTCCTCAACGATCTCATTTTGATCCTGCTGATTATCATCGCCGTTTTTTACCGTTGTGATGATTTTCATATGATCTGTTTCCATTTTTTTCAGATTCTCTTTTAACTGATCCGTCATAGCATTGATAAATGGATCATCCTGCGTATAGGTTACAACTCCTATCCGGATGATATGATCTGTCTTTACACTCTTGCCTTCACATCCGGTAATCAGAAAAGCAATCAGCAGGATAACTGCTATCATACTTCTTCTTTTTCTGTTTTTTTTACTCATAAGAATATAAGAACCTTTCCAAATTATCATTTAATGAAAATTCATCTCTGTCAAACACCTTTATCTCTGTCTTATGACCTTTTAGCCTGTAGAATCTGTGTTCCAGCCTTTGTGCCATTTCCCCGACACTTTTATATCCGATCTCATAGGCATCCGGAACCACCAGTCCCTGGATATTTCCGTTATCCAATAACACTACCGCTTTTACACTGCTCCCAATGCCATATATGTCCGCTCCCTGATATGAATCTTCATCAGACTGCTCGCCTAGTTCTTCCAATGCATGTGGATCCAAAACCACTATTGCATCTACTTTATCTTTTTTACTCACTTTTTCATAGATATTCTGATCTTTTTTCCGGTAACAATACCAGTCGATCTCACTTTTGGTATCTTTCAGCGAATCCTTTAATCCCCGGATCGCATCCTGATCTGACTTTGATTCTTTCCAGTTTGCGACAACTCCGATTTTCTGCCGCTTCTTTCCCAGCTGCTTTCCAAGTTCAGAACCTATCTTATAATAATCCGGTCCGATTACCGGATTACCGGAATTCCCGCCTTCTTTGGAATATACATCCTCCATGATCAGTGTGTATGGCGTCTTGGCACACTGTTTTTTTAACATGTCTTTCGTATCACTTCCCGGTGCCGGACATATGATAAATGCTTCTATATTGTTGTGCTTCTGCTCTTTTATAATTTCTTTTTCCATCTCTGCATTTTCAATTTCATCTGTATTACAGATAATCATATGAAGATTGTTTATTTTCGCCGACTGCTTCATCCCTTTAATCAGTGAATTCCACCGGTTATCTCCTGATTCCGGCAAGATCACCGCCACTCGTTTTTCCGGCACATCCCGGTCAAAAATCTTCCATGCAAAAAATAATGTCAGTATCAGGAAAATACACTCCAGTATCAGGAATGTAATTTTATTCTTTTTCATCTACATCCCTCCCCTGTATATATTTCTGCATCTCCAATTGTTCCGCATTCTCCTTTGTATATGGAATTGCCGGTATATGGATAACAACCCTGGTCCCCTCATCCGGTTCACTATATATCTCCAAGCCATATTGCTCACCAAACATCAGCTGAATTCTGGAATGCACATTGATCACGCCAACACCCGAACCATGTTTTGGAACTTTATTGTTATCTTTCAGGATATTTTCCAGAACTTCTTTTCGCATTCCCATTCCATTATCTTCTATAACAATGTAAATATCGTCTTCTTTCTTTTCTCCCCGGACTGTGATTTTTCCTTCATCGTCCTCATCCATATTTCCCACGCCGTAATAAATTGCATTTTCGAGAATCGGCTGAATGACTAATTTTACAATACAATAATCTTCTATCTCTTTATCAGTCTGAAATTCCATTTGAAAACGTTCTTTATAACGCACAAGCTGGATATTCATATAGCTTCTGCTGTGCTGAAGTTCATCTTTAACCGGAATGATCGTCTTTCCGCGGGACAAACTGACTCTTAAAAGCTTTGCCAGTTCGGAGATCATAATAACTGCTTCTTCATTTTTCTGTGCTTCGATCATCCAGGTAATAGATTCCAGTGTATTATACAGAAAATGTGGATTAATCTGACTTTGTAATGCATCCAGTTCACTTTTTCTCCGTTCATTCTGCTGACGGATAATTTCCTCCATAAGCGTCTCAATCCGTTCATATGATCTTTGAACAGAATAACCCAAATGTCGTATTTCTGAAGAACCTCCTATGTAAATATCCGTTTTTCCTCCTGCTTCATATGTTTTAACCGATTCATCCAGTTTCCGAATCGGTTTGGATATTTTTCTGGAAATCAGCCTGTTTCCTTCCAGAAGCATCATCATAAGAACCATGATTGTTGTAAAGATATAATATCTGAAATTGTTAATTCTTGCAGTCTGCACGCTCTCCGGTACAACTCCGATCAGTTTCCATCCTGTATAGGCAATGTTGCCAACCACTACACTTTCCTTGTGTCTATCTGTTGTGATCTCATAAGTGCCCTCCTCATACCCGGAAGCCTTCAGACTATTCTCTTCAAACAGTCCTCTGGCCATCTCTGTTTTTCTCGGATGATAGATCATCTGTCCGTCACGACTGATCATATAATAATAGATTCCTTCCGAAGAATCATTAATCTGCTTTAAGACATCTTCGATCACCGAATATTTCATATCTACAAGAAGGACTCCGCTTCCCGGAATCTCCCCATCGTTTATATCCACATAACGGCTCAGTGAAACAACCCAATGATAACGATACAGACCATCTTCATACAAATTCTGAATATGCGGAATGGAAAAATGTACATTTTCAATTGCACTCTCGGCATTCTTATACCAGTCCTGTCCTTTTACATCTATATTTTCTTTTTCAACAGCAACCGGTTCCGAAGCAATCAACCGGCCTTCATTCCCATATAATGCCAGACTCTCGATTTTATCCGAATTCACCTCATATAATAAGCTGAACTGTTCAGCAAATTTTTCGCTGGATATATCAAATTCCTGAACAATATTATAATTCGCTGCATCAAAAATCTGCCGGATATCCAACAGGTCCGAATTCACCCTGTCTACTGTGCTTTCCACCGTCGCCTCTGTATTTGATACTGCCATCTTATCAATCGCAAGCTTAAATCTTTGATACAAAAGGAATCCCATAGTTACAATCGTGACAAGTGTAATCGCCATAAGAACAGACATGATGATCGACTGTATATTAAATACAACATTTTCTTTTAAATCCGAATCTTTTTTTCTTTTTTTCACGCTTTTTCCTGTTCCCTTCATACGCATTACTGTTCTACTTTACAGATGCTCTATACTTCGAAGGAGAAACTCCGAACTTCTTTTTAAATACATAACTAAAATAATTGGCATCGAGATACCCCACTTTTTCTGCTATTGTGTAACTTTTCTCATCTGTATTTAATATCATCTCTGCCGCAATATCCATTCTGTAATCTGTTAAATAAGAGATAAACGATTTTCCCGCTTCTTTTTTAAATACAGAAGAAAAATAAGAATTCGATACACCTAGAACCGCACATACCTCGTCCAATGATATATCCGCCTCCATATACCTTTCTTGCACAATGTTCTGTGCTTCCACAATGAGCCGTCTGGCAGAACTGTTTCTTGCACATTTCAGCTTTTCACTGATCGTTTTCGACATCTGCACAATCCATGCTGTCAGTGAACTCTCATCCATCTGCGATACTTTTTCGTAAATATTCTGCATATTACCGGATATTTTATTGAAATCCAGCGAATTATCTGTACAGAACTTAAAAAATCCACTGACGATCTCCATTGTAGCAAGATTATACTGACTCATGGTTTCTGTATTTTTATGAAGCTTTTCCATCTCTCCATATGCTGCCCGCTCTATCTCTGCCGAATCTCCTATACGAATTGCACGAAACAGCGTCTGCATCCTTGACTCTTCTGACTGAACCGGTTTAATCTGTTCCTTCGGAACAATCTCTCCAATATTAATTGCCCGTTTTGTTCCGTATAAAACCCTGTAAGAAACTGCTTCTCTTGCCCGTTCATAGGAAAGACTAATCTCATACAGGCTGTCACACACGGTTCCGATTCCCGCTGTAACAACTGCACCCATGATGCGGTACGCCCACCGACAGAATCTGTCACAGGCATCTGTTATCTGGGTAATCTTATCTTCCGCATCCAGTTCCAGAATCAGCAGTGTATTTCCCATATATATAAATTCTCGACAGTTCCACTGATCCATCAGTCTCTGCTTGATCTCTCTTTCTACCGACATGGATAAAAGCAGTGGGTTCATGCCTTCTGGCACATGGTTCTCCGATGTGTGGAAGATTACACAACCAAAAAGAGGTCCTTTCATATCTACCTGATATGCCTGTAAAAACCTTTCATAATCATGTTTTTCTACTCTTCCTTCAATTAATGAAATAAAAAAATTGGACTGTAATTTCGGAAGTACTTCCTGAAAATAATCATTTAATTTTTTTACATTTAATTTTTCTTCTCTTTCCCTGTCCAGCGTATGTTTCAAATTAGTCAGACTTTCTGACAATTCTGTTGCATTGACCGGTTTGAGCATATATTCCTTGATTTCCAAATGCACTGCTTCTTTCGCATATTCAAACTCATCAAATCCCGTACAGAGCATGATATAAATATTCGGATATTCCCGATTCAGCCTTCTGGATAACTCTAACCCGTCCATATAAGGCATCTTAATATCCGTCAGCACCACATCCGGCTGGAGTTTTTCTACTAATTCCAGTGCTTTCACCCCATTTGTCGCACTTCCTGCCACCTCAAACCCCAGATCATTCCAATGAATTTTTTTCTCTATCATATCGATGACTTCGGCTTCATCATCTACGAGAATCACTTTATATCGTTCCATCTTTTTCCCCTTTTTCATGGCCGCTATACGTTTATTCCAGTATAACAAATTTACGTCTCTTATAACATATTCAAATACAAAATCTGCCTTCAAAATTTTTTTACTCACAAATTCCTTTCGAACGCATCATGTTGAAAAAACCGTCCCTTTCATCTTTCCGATGAGCAGGACGGTCTACTTCTTTTTGTATAAACCTGTATAAACAGTCTTTTATTTATTATTTCTTCTGTACATATTTCAGACAGTCAAGTGTTACTGCTGCCAGAATAATGATACCTTCAAAAATAAACTGAAGGTTTGTATCAATACCAAGAACCGTCAAAGAATAGGTCAATGATGTAAAGATCAGTACACCTGTCACAACTCCCGATATCTTACCAATACCACCGGTAAAGGAAACTCCACCAACTACGCAGGCTGCAATGGCGTCCATATCCCATCCCTGTCCGTAAGCGGCACTACCGGATCCAACCATTCGTACACACTCCAGCCATGAACCGAATCCATAAAGGATACCTGCAAGGATAAATGCTCCCATCGTTACTTTAAATACCGAGATTCCTGATACAGCTGCCGCCTCTGGATTTCCACCAACTGCATATAAATTTTTTCCAAATGTTGTCTTATTCCAGATAAACCATACAACAGCAATCGCAACTACTGCCCATAAAATAATCATCGGAAAACGTCCTGCCTGTGGAATAAAAATATTTGGGATTGTCGGATCAATCGCACCAAAAGAAACTCCTTTTGTAGCATATGTAACAAGACCAAAGATGATCAACATATTTGCCATCGTTGAAATAAATGGATGCATCTTAAATCTTGCCATGAAAAATCCGGCTGTCATTGCAAATACAGTTGTGAAAAGTATACACACACATAATGCTAATATAGCTCTTGATGCCGGTGCCATACCCGAAAAATCAAAAACATGTCCAAACACAGTACCTGTGTTAATTCCGTTATGCATGATAATGGTTGCTGTAACCATACCCATACCAACCATACGTCCTACAGAAAGGTCTGTACCTGTCAGAAGGATCAGACCGGCAACTCCAAGTGCAAGGAACATTCGCGGTGAAGCCTGCTGCAAAATGTTAAGGATGTTTGTGGTTGTAAAAAGCTGTGTATTTTTCACGAATGGTGTAATAATACACAATGCGATAAAGATCATGATAATTACAATATACAGACCGTTCTTATACAAGAACTGTGTCATATTAAATGTGTACTTGTAATTTTCAAAATTCTGTGCCTGCTTCTGTGCAAATGTATATTTTGACATTCTGAGCAGATCGATCAGGTGGAACTTATGCATGTATGCATCATGTTTTCTATCCTTGATCTCCTGGATCCTGGATTCATGTGTCATCTGCGCATCATATAATTTATTCTTATATGTGTATTTTTCAGCTTTGATCTCTTCTGCATCTTTCAGGCTGCTGACTGCCTTCTTATGTTCTTCCTGCAGATCCGCTTTTAATTTTTCAAAATTACTGTTTTCCGCTTTTTTCTCTGCTTCGCAGCTCTTTGCAACAATGTTATAATACTCACTGTTGTAATGTTTGGAAAGAAAACTTTCAGCATCTGCGATCAGTTTTGCAATCTGCTGTTTATTTGCATCTTCTGTTGCTTTTGCCTTCTCCAGATTCTTCTTACATTCCCCGATAATCTTATTCTGTTCTTCTTTTGTTAAGTTCTTATTCTCTTTTGCTATTGCAATCTGATTTTTTAAACTGTTGACTTTGTCAGATCCTTCCACACGCAGTGCATCGATCTGCTCCTGTATTTTTCCAACATATTCGTCAATCGGTTTCAAAAGTATTGCTTCTTCTTCAGCCGAAATGATAATGCTTTTTTCTGCCATCTTCCATACCCCTCTCTGTTACAGATATTTTGCACTGAGTCTCAATAATTCTTCCTGGTTCGTCTCTTTTGTATTTACGATTCCGGCCAGTCGTCCGTTTGACATAACACCGATACGGTTCGTAATACCAAGAATCTCCGGCATCTCAGAAGATACAACAATAATTGTTTTCCCCTGCTTTGCCATATTGATGATCAGTTCGTAAATCTCATATTTCGCACCAACATCAATTCCTCGTGTCGGATCATCCATCATGAATACACTCGGTGAACGCTCCAGCCATTTTCCGAAGATTACCTTCTGCTGATTTCCTCCGGAAAGACTTGTGATCATATCATCCGGGCCCATACACTTTGTATGCATGATTTTAATCTCTTCCGCAGTTGCACGTACCATTCTGTCATGTGACAGCACTGCACCATTCTTATAATGGTTCATGTTAGCGATGGTCGTATTAAATGTAATATCGCCTTTTAAGAACAGACCATTAGCTTTTCTTTCTTCTGTGATCAGGGCAAATCCATGATCCATTGCATCTCTCGGCGATGAAAAGTTCATGAGCTTTCCATCGTATATTACATTTCCTTCTGCTCTTGTGCGGATTCCGAAGATTGTTTCTAAAAGTTCCGTACGTCCGGCACCAACCAGACCGTAAAATCCAAATATTTCTCCTTTTCTGATATCAAAGGATACATTTTGAATCTTTGGTGCATATTTTGACGAAAGATTCTGTACAGAGAGAATCTTCTCTCCGGGCTCATTGTCAACAGGTGGAAATCTGTTATCCAGCGAGCGCCCAACCATTGCCGATATCAGTTCATTCATATCTGTATCTTTGCACTCTTTTGTCATAACCAGACTACCATCTCTGAGCACAGATATCTCATCACATATATTGAATATCTCATCCATCTTATGTGATATATATATCAGCGAAATTCCCTGTGCTTTCAACTGACGCATCATCTTGAAAAGTTTCTCAACTTCCGGTGCTGTCAGGGATGAGGTTGGTTCATCCAGTACAATTACTTTGGAATGATAGGAAATAGCTTTTGCAATCTCACACATCTGCCGCTGGGACACAGACATTTTTTTCATTGGCTGTGTCAGATTTGCTGTGATTCCAAGCTGTCTGAAGAGATTTGCAGTTTCCTTTTTCATTCTTCCTTCATCGACAATTCCAAAAGAATTCTTTGGATATCGTCCAAGAAACATATTATCTACAACGCTTCTTTCAAGACATTGGTTCAATTCCTGGTGTACCATCGCTACTCCGTTTTCCAGTGCATCTTTTGGTCCCGAGAAATTTACTTCTCTGCCGTCTAATATAATTGTCCCCTCATCTTTCTGATAAGTACCAAAGAGACATTTCATCATTGTCGATTTTCCGGCACCGTTTTCACCCATAAGTCCCATAATGGTCCCAGGTTTGACATTCAGGCTTATATGTTTCAGAACTTTGTTTCTACCGAATGACTTACTCATGCCATTGATCGATAAGATGTATTTATTCTTATCTACTGTCATAACTCTGCTTCCTTTTCTTGATGAAAGAAGGGTATCATCTCTGACACCCCTCTGCGTTTCATTCATTTACCATTTAACCAGTCTCTTATTTTGAGAGAAGTGATGTGTATGCTGATGCATTGTCTGTCTTAACCATGTTAATTGCAAATGCATCATATTCGTTTGGATTTCCGAGACGGTTTGTGATGTTTGACTCTGTCTGTCCATCTCCACCGATGTAATCAACCTTCAGGTTAAGGAGATCATCATAGTTCTCAAGAAGTGGCTGGTATGTTGAGCTCAGGAAGTTGTCTGATGCATTGTAAATATCAAGCCATACTTTCTTAGATGGACTCTTGCTTGAATCAAGCTGTTTTGACACTTTGTCATAAATCTTTGTTGAATCTGTAAAGTCTTTGTAATTATCAGCTGTTACTGCAACATTTAATGCGTAGTAAGATCTGTCTTCTTCGCTGTATCTGTAATCTTCACCTTCTGTCAGGCAGTTACCGGCATCATCTGCTGTACCAATACCTGTATCAACGTCTGCTCCGTCAAGTGCGTTACGGAGTACTCTTAATGTCAGATAAGCCTGAACATCTGCATGCTGAGAGATTGTTCCGCCGTATCCCTCAGCGATTGCTGCAACAGCGTCACTGTTTGCATCATATCCGAATGTAGGAACTTTGTTATCTTTTGCCCATGCATTAAACATTGACATTCCCATACCATCATTGTTAGAAACAACAATATCGATCTGATCTCCGAAAGAAGCTTCCCATGTTCCGATTGCGTTACCTGCTGTAGCCGCATCCCATGTTGCCCCTGCTGAGTTCTTCATTTCCTGAGAAGCAAGTTCACGGACTGTAAATTCTTTTCCGTCTACATCAATCTTAGCATCCTGGACAACTTTTGCTTTTCCGTCTACGTTTGTTCCTGCCGGCTTGGAAGCAACTTCGTCACCTTCTTTAACTCCTGTTCCAAGTGCCGCACGAACACCACGTGTACGTGCGATAGAATCATTATGTCCGATGTCACCGATTGCAAGTACGTATCCGATAACTCCATCACCATTTCTGTCAATCTTATCAGCATTTGCTTTGATATAATCAACAACCATCTCTCCCTGAAGTTCTGCTCCCTGATTAGCATCAAATCCTACATAATAAGTATCTTTGTTGAAATTCAACGCTTCTTTGTCCAATTCCCCTGTTGAACTATTAGAAGGTTGACGGTTAAACCAGCAAAGCGGTTTGTCCTTATTGGCTACAGAACTGCTGTCTGAAGATCCTGATGATTTTGAATCACCTGACGAAGATCCTCCGCAGCCTGCCAGTGATAATGCAAGTGTTGCTGCCATCATGAGTGCAAATACTTTTTTCTTTTTCATTTTCTTTCCTCCTGTTTTGTGCGTTTTGTTTTTAATCGCGTCTAACTCATTGACTAATCTCATTATAATTACAACACTATTTTTTTGACATAGAATATTTTTGGATTAATTATCAATATTTTTATATTGATCTATATTTTTTTATACACTTTATCCAATTGTGCAGAATCTGTCTCTACTATATATAATATAAAACAAAAAAACTGCGATAATAACCTTCACGCTATTATCACAGTTTCTCTTATATGTTCTTATTACGAATAAAATAATGATTAAGCTGTTGCTTTCTTATCATCTGTTTTTTCAAGAAGTTTCTTTACACCCTGGATTGCAACCAACACACCAAGGATCAGAAGCAATACGGCAAAAATCAGCTGTAATGTATTTCCAAGATCCAGCCCTGTTGTCAGGAATGCTTTTGTCAGTTTCACGATCGTCATACCAAGTGCTGTAAATGTAACAGCCATCATGAATACCATTGGTCCCCAGAGCATGAATCCCTTGCGCTTCGTTTTCTTAAGGAATACCGCACAAGCTACCAGTGCCAGTACAGATAACAACTGGTTGGCTGAACCGAATAAAGGCCAGATCTCTGCATAACCGACTTTTGTCAGGAAATATGCAAGTACCAGTGTAATAACCGTTGCAAAGTATTTATTCGTTACCACTTTTAAGAATGGACTCATGTTATCCTGATCTACATCATCATCGAGGAAGAATTCCTGGAATGACAGACGGCCTACTCTGGCTACAGAATCCAGAGAAGTCAGTGCAAATGCGGATACTGCCAGATTGATCAGCGTAAATACAAGAGAGTGTGGCAGTCCGATGACTGACAGGAAGTTCGCAATCGCTCCGGCGAAAATCTGAGGCTGTGTTGTCAGTCCCTGTGCTGCTGCTTCACCTTTAGCAAAAGATGCAACTGCGATCAGCGCAATAACTGCAAGCATACTTTCCATTAACATTGCTCCGAATGATACAGGAAGCATGTTCTTCTCATTCTTAATCTGTTTGGATGCTGTACCGGAAGATACCAGTGAATGGAAGCCGGAAACCGCACCACAAGCGATCGTTACAAATAAGATTGGGAACATATACTGTCCATCTACGTTAAAGCTTGTGAATGCCTGAAGGTTACAAGATGGATTTGCTACAAATACACCAACAATCGCACCAACGATCATAAAAATCAAAAGGTAACTATTCAGATAGTCACGAGGCTGAAGAAGTGCCCATACAGGAGCGACACTGGCAATCAGGATGTAAACGAAGATGATGAGATGCCATGCATCCAGTCCTACATACATTGGGAAGTGAAGTCCCAGTGCGATTGCTGCTACCAATAATACGATTGCAACTGCTGTATTAATCCACTTGTTGAATTTCGTATACTTCAAAAACATTCCAAGTCCGACTGCTTCTAAGATAAATATCATAGAAGTAGTTGCGACTGCACCGTTAGCTGCAATTTTTGTTACTTTTCCGGCTTCACTTACTGAGAATCCATTAAAGGTTCCGGCTACAACATCAGCAAAAGCTGCAACGACCAGAATACAAAACAGCCAGCAGAATAACAGGAATAATTTCTTACCTAATTTTCCGATATATTCTTCGATGATATATCCGATTGTACGTCCTTTATTCTTTACAGATGCATACATAGATGCGAAATCCTGAACGGCTCCAAAGAATACCCCTCCGATTAAGATCCACAAAAGTACCGGAAGCCATCCGAAGATTGCTGCCTGGATCGGTCCGTTGATCGGACCTGCACCTGCGATTGATGCAAACTGGTGACCGAATACGACGTTCGTATCGGCCGGTACATAGTCAACCCCGTCTTCCATCTCATATGCCGGAGTTTTGGCATTTGGGTCAATGCCCCATTTGTTCTGGAGATAACGACCATAAAGAAGATATGCTCCACCAAGCACAACAATGGCAATGATCATCATTAATATTCCACTCATAAAACAATCCCTCTTCTTTCTCTTTAAAGTAAATATATAAAAAAACGCCTTCGCTATCCTTTCGGATAACAAAGGCGGAATATTCTTCCGTGGTACCACTTCGTTTTACTGCAGTCATCACTAACCACAACCACTTGTTACTGTCAAAATATCTAACAGTTTCTTCTGTAACGTGAAGACAACGTCCCGGCTTACTCGATACCTGACTATGTTGATTCTTCCAACCTGTATATTTCAGCGGGATGCTCCTGGGTGATATCATAAAATACTTTCTGCCGTTTCACACCATCCAACAGCTCTCTGAATTCCAGTTAACTTTTATGACGTATCCCTTTCATTGCATTTCTTATTTACTTTTTTTAGCTTACTTAATGTTTTACACTTTTTTCTTGTAAAGCGCAAGAGTGGAATTAAACATAATTTACAAAAATACAGTTCTATTTTTGTGCATTTTTTCACATTATACGATTCCGGTTATCTCTTCTACAGATTTCACAAAATAATCTGCTCCATCCAGTTCTCCCTTCTCACCATAACCATACAGGCATCCGATAAACGGACTTTTACAGGATCTGGCACATTCCAAATCCTGTCTTCTGTCTCCGATCACCAGATAAGGTCCCGGATAGTCCCGGATAACTTCCTGCACGATCTCCGTCTTAGGGCAGAAACCATACGATTCACAGTCATAAAACTGTTCAAACCATCTTTCCATTCGGAATTCTTCCCAATGTGCTTTACGGTATGCCACCTTACAGTTGCTTAAGATCACAAGATGATATCCTCTGTTCTTCAAAGCTGTAAGCATCTCTTCCGCTCCCGGATACCACACTGCCCGGTGCTTCCTGATCTGCCTGACCATGGAATCTCCCACGATCGCACTCGCCTGATCTTTGTATCTCTGATCTAATTCCGGCAGAAATGTATCCCACATTTCTTTGCTGTTTAAGCCCAGCCATCCTGCGATCTGCTCCGTCTCTATCCTCTGTTCTTCTACGACATTCTGCTCCGCCAACCACTGATAAGCTTCCCTGAACGCCGGCTCATAGATTCCAAGAGTATTATGTATCGTTCCATCATAATCAAAAATGATTGTTTTCACCATCGGCTGCACCTGATTAAAGCTGCTTCATCAGATTTACCATCTCAATTGCGGACAATGCACAGTCATATCCTTTATTTCCTGCTTTACTTCCTGCACGTGCGATAGCCTGTTCGATATTCTCTGTTGTGATTACTCCGAATAATACCGGAATTCCTGTTGCAAGTTCAACCTGCGCGATTCCTTTGGCCGATTCATTACACACCAGATCATAGTGGGAAGTATCCCCGCGGATAACTGCTCCCACGCAGATGACTGCATCATACTTTCCGGACTGTGCCATCTTCTGTGCAGTCAGCGGAATCTCAAATGCTCCCGGTACCCATGCAGCCGTAATGTTCTCTTCTTCTACCCCATGTCTTACCAGCCCGTCGACGGCTCCGCCCAATAACTTATTCACAATGATCTCATTGAATCTGGCAGCCACGATTCCGACTTTCATTCCCTCAGGTGCTACTACTTTTCCTTCTACTAAATTGATCTGTCTCATGATTTCTTCCTCCTGTTATTCATTAAATCTTTTTATAATTCTATTTCTTTGAAAATGTGTCCCATCTTTTCCTGTTTTGTCTTCATATATTTCAGATCATACTTCTGGGGTGGGATCTCCAGCGGTACTCTTTCATTGATCTTCAGTCCAAACCCACCAAGTCCATAGACTTTGTCCGGATTATTGGTCAGAAGTCTCAATGATTTCACTCCGAGATCCGATAATATCTGCGCTCCGATCCAGTACTCTCTGAGATCCGGTGCAAATCCCAACTTTACATTGGCCTCTACCGTATCATATC
This sequence comes from Dorea sp. BIOML-A1, assembly GCF_009875615.1. Classification (NCBI taxonomy): domain Bacteria; kingdom Bacillati; phylum Bacillota; class Clostridia; order Lachnospirales; family Lachnospiraceae; genus Dorea; species Dorea sp. BIOML-A1. The sequence goes on along the minus strand of NZ_WWSA01000026.1, from coordinate 53,302 downwards.
CCTGCTCCTGCAGTGCATATGCCTTGATCTTATTGAGCAGCCCGATTCCTCTGCCTTCCTGCCTCATGTAAAGAATGATCCCTCTGCCTTCTGCTTCTACCTGACGCATCGCTGTCTGAAGCTGCAGACCACAGTCACATCTAAGCGAGCCAAATGCATCACCTGTCAGGCACTCCGAATGTACCCTGCAAAGTACATCTTCACCGTCTCCGATATCACCTTTTACCAGTGCAAGATGGTGTTCTCCTGTAATATCATTGATATATCCGTGAAGTCTGAAATCTCCATACTGCGTCGGAAGGTCTGCAACCGCCTCTTCTTTTACATGTTTTTCATGGATTCTCATGTAATCCTGAAGATCACGGATCGTAATAAATGTAAGATTATGCTCTTTTGCAAGTTCCCACAACTGTGGTGTACGCATCATTGTGCCATCTTCTTTCATAATCTCACAACACACGCCGCATTCCTTCAATCCAGCCAGTCTCACCAGATCAGTCGTTGCCTCTGTGTGTCCGTTCCGCACCAGGACTCCGCCTTTTCTGGCAATGAGTGGAAATACATGTCCCGGTCTTCTGAAATCTTCCGGCTTCGCATCTTCATCCACACATTTCATGATTGTATAGGAACGTTCTGCTGCCGAAATACCTGTCGTCGTATCAACATGGTCCACTGCAACGGTAAATGCTGTGCTGTGATTATCGGTATTCTCCGCAACCATCGGTGGAAAATTAAGCCTTGCTGCAATTTCCGCACTCATCGGGGTACAGATAAGCCCTTTCGCATAAGTCGCCATAAAATTGATATTCTCCTGTGTTGCAAACTCTGCTGCACATACCAGATCCCCTTCGTTCTCTCTGTCCGGATCATCTGTAACCAGAATAACCTTTCCTTCCCTCAGATCCCTTAGTGCCTCTTCGATTGTATTGTACTGATTGTTTTGTGACATTCTATTTATCCTCCTGTTCTAAAATCCGAATTCCTGCAAAAATTCCATCGTAATTCCGGATTCTTTTTTCTCTTCTTCACTCTTTCCAAGGCCTAACAGCCTTTCTACGTATTTTCCGATCACATCATTCTCCAGATTCACCGAATCGCCCGGCACTTTTTCCAAAAGCGTCGTTTCTTCTCCTGTATGCGGGATAACCGATACCTGAAATCCCTCTTCCTCTACTTTTGCCACCGTCAGGCTGATGCCATCTATACAGATAGAGCCTTTTTCTACGATCAGATGTAATATCTGCGGCGATGTTCCAATAGATACCCAGATGGCATTCTCCTCTCGGGTCAGAGACCGGATCACACCGGTTCCGTCAATATGACCGCTTACGATATGTCCTCCAAATCTTCCGTCTGCAGCCATTGCCCGTTCCAGATTCACCTGACTTCCGACTTTACAACTTCCCAGACTGCTTCTCCTGATGGTCTCTGCCATCACATCTGCAGTAAATCCATCCGGCTGAAGTGATGTAACTGTCAGACACACTCCATTGACTGCGATACTGTCACCGATCTTCGTTCTTTCCAATACCTTCTTCGCCTTGACTGCCAGAACTCCCGACTCTCCGGTCAGCTGCATATAGCGGACCGATCCTTTCTCTTCTACGATTCCTGTAAACATGGCCCCTCCTGTTCTTTTTCACATACCTGACAGATTATCCTGATGTCTTCACCGATCCGGCAGATATCCGTACACTTCAGTTTCAATGCTTCTGATGGAAGTCCGATGCCGATTCCTTGCACCGGTGTCTTACTGTTCTTTCCGCCAAATAATTTTGGTGCGATAAAACAGTGTACCTCTTTTACAATTCCTGCCCGCAGTGCACTGTCGTTCAGCGTGCCCCCGCCTTCCAGCAGAATGCTGTCAATGCCCTCATTTCCAAGATATGTCATCAGCTTTTTAAGGTCTATCTGACCTTTTTCATCCGGACAGCAGACAGTATCCACGCCTTTCGCATGTAACCGTTCTATTTTTTCTGTTATTTCTTCGTTCCCTTCCCGTCCTGCATAAGCCACAATTGTCCGGTACTCTTTTGCACTTCTTACGATCTGGCTGTCAAGCGGTATCCTAAGACTGCTGTCGCATACTATTCTGACCGGACTTTTCCATCCTTCTACCCGGACATTCAACATCGGATCATCCGCAAGTACAGTCCCGATACCGGCCATAATACCCATATACCGGTGCCGCATATGCTGCACTTCCTGTCGGGCCGGTTCTCCTGTGATCCACTTCGATGCACCCGTCTTTGTCGCAATTTTCCCATCCAGTGTCATAGCATATTTCATCACTACATACGGTGTCTTCGTCGTAATATAATGGAAGAACACCGGGTTCAGACGGTCACATTCTTCCCGCATAAAATCCTGAACTACTGTAATTCCCGATTCACGCAATATCTGTGCACCTTTTCCTGCCACCTTTGGATTCGGATCCCTGGAACCAATCACCACTTTTTTAATCTTCTGTTCTATGATCGCTTCCGTACACGGCGGTGTCTTGCCATAATGACAGCATGGTTCCAGCGTAACATAGATTGTCGCACCCTCTGCCGATTCTGTAAGCGATGCGATTGCATTGCGCTCTGCATGAAGTTCTCCGCATTTTTTATGATAACCTTCCCCGATGATCCGGCCGTCTTTTACGATCACCGCACCTACCATCGGATTCGGATTCGTCCATCCTTCTCCCTTTTTTGCAAGCTGAATTGCCCGGAGCATGTATTCCTGATCCGTCATTTTTCTTCCTTCTTTCTTAGTTATACAAAAACCCCTGCAGGATACCTACAGGGGAAATGATCTGTTACATGTAACTGACAAATGATCTGTTAACCAAAAAAGCTCTGAAATGGATCACCATCTCAGAGCTCAGACACTACATTCATCTATTAAAATAACTGTACCATCATCTTCTCTCATCCAGACTATACTGTCGGCTCCGGAATCACACCGGATCATGCCTCTCGGCCCGCGGGCTTTACCGCCGGTAGGGAATCACACCCTGCCCTGAAGATTTCGTTTTTTTTTATCATAATACTTTATATATCATTTGTAAAGCAAAAGTTTGGAAATAGCAAGCTCCTTTTCACATTGATTTCATCTGCCAATTTTGTTATTCTATACGTATAGATTATTGTCACCTGAGAATACGTAGAATCTAAAGGAAATCAAATTATGAAAATAGAGAAAAAAATATGGCTCTCGTTGATCGCATCTGTCTTATTTGCCGTTATCTTTTCCATCTGGATATTCAGACAGGATACTGTTCGGAACGAACTGCCTTTTGATAACACCACCTCACTGAAAACAACAAGTTTTAAAACTGACGGTGCGAAAACAGAATCTGTGATCCTGTCCGATGAATTCCACTCGCAAAAAGCGATTCTTTTTCAGACTACTCATACCAATGCAGAAGTCTGGCTTGATGGGAAACTTATTTATCAATACGGAAATGAAAAACACACACCCAAATTCATGAAATCACCCGGCTTCTGCTGGCATATTGTAGACATTCCGGCAAACAGTGACGCCAAGAAACTGACCGTCAAAATCATTCCTGTATATCAGGGTTATTACGGAACCCCGGTGCATCTTTTTCTGGGTACGAGGGGCGATTGTATTCTGAAGATTCTCAGCCAGAGTCTAGGAATACTGATCCTCAGTTGCGGTGTTTTATTTTTTGGATTTCTCTCTCTGGTATTGTATATTGCAGTGATTCGTAAGAAACAGGAGGATTTTTCCGAAGAAACATCTAAAATATTCCTGAATCTTGGAATCTTCTCCCTGTTGATTGCCTTATGGTCCCTGAATCAATGCGGTTTCCTGCAATTTTTAGTCCCGGATGGAAGAACACTGTATTTTATTGACTTCTTTACATTTTATCTCTTTCCTGTTCCGTTTAATTTCCTTTTGTATGATATTTGCAAAAGTAAATTCCAAAAAGGTGCCCTGTTCCTGTCTGTTTCTTATCTGATCAATATGGGCGCAGCCGTCCTTCTTCAGTGTATGGGAATTGTCGATATCTTCCTGATTCTTCCGATCACGCATCTGATCATGTTTGTGAATGCAGCATATACGATCGGACTGATCCATTACGAGGCAAAACAGCTTGGAAACGAACTTGCCAGAAAGTTCAGATATCCAATGTACCTCATTATGTGTTTTTCCTTATCGGAACTATTGGTTTATTATATCCGCAGATTCCAGCAGACATCTATATTCCTTCCGCTTGGGACCCTGCTGTTTATCCTTATGCTGATCTGGATTCAGGTATCGCAGTATTATGAACAGTGTATCCAGAAGCAAAAACTGATCTACTTCCAGAAACTGGCAAATATAGATATGCTCACCGAAGCCATGAACCGGAATGCCTATGAAAATATGATCCGTTATCTGGACGAGCAGGAGCTGGAATTACATACAACCGGAGTTGTCTTATTAGACCTTGATAATCTGAAGGAAATTAATGATAACTTTGGCCACGAAAAGGGAGATGAAGCCTTAAAGCTTTGCTATCAGTGTATCCGCCAGGCTTTTCCATCGGAACAAAATTGTTTCCGAATCGGTGGAGACGAATTTGCTTATATTTTCCATAAAGATGAAAAAGAGCTGATTGCCGATAAGATCCATAAACTGGAGCTGCTTCTAAATGAAAAGGATCAGGATCTTTCCTATTCTCTCAGCGTCTCCTCCGGATATGCCTATTATCAGCCTGACACCGATATGGATTTTAAAGATATCGTAAGACGCAGTGATACTATGCTTTACCGTGAAAAACGAAGAAAAAAAATATCACATTCCGCTTCTTCTCATCCGATGCTTTCTTCCGGAAAGCAATCTCGTGCACAAGGGATCACGGATGAACTGATCACGCAGGAGAAAAAATACCAGCATATTTCACCGACGGAATTATGCGGGATCATTGACTTGCTCAGTCCAAGTACCGATGACTATCTGTACTTTGTTGATTTCCGGACCGACTTTTACTATATTGCGCCACAGTCACTGGAACGTTTCTGCGTTCCTCAAAATGCTTTTTATAATGTTATGGAAACACACCGGGACTTTGTATATGCCGAGGATTATCCGCTGCTGACTGCCGAATTCCGTGATCTGCTTACTACCAACCGTTGTATCCATAATATGGAATATCGCTGGCTGGATCTGAACGGGAATCCGGTCTGGATCAACTGCCGCGGATATCTTGTACGGGATGATCATCAGAAGCCGCTCTACATGGTTGGATGTATTAATGAGATCGGCGAAAAGCAAAAAGCAGATAATATCAGTGGTCTTTTCGGCGAGAATGGTCTGATTGAATACCTGAAGACCCAAGAGACTCCTCTGGAAAATGGATTTCTGTTACGCCTTGGTATCGATAATTTCAAATCGATCAATGAAAAATTCGGATGGGATTATGGTGATTATATTCTCCGGAAAACTGCAGAGTGTATTTCGCACTGTATTTCAGAGGAACAGCAGGTATACAAATTATCCTCTGATGAATTTATCATCGTGGATATTACTTCTGACGATAAGCAGACAGCAGTACACCTTTACAATAAAATCAGGGAAAACATCAACCAGTTTATTAAAAAGAATCATTATACGGCAATCTTTACGATTTCCGGTGGGATTCTCCCATTTTATAATCTTCTGGAAAGCGAATATGATGAAATGATGAAGCGGACAGATTTTTCATTGAACACAGCGAAAAAACGGGGAAGAAACCGTTATTACATTTTCAATGAACAGGACTATCAACGGTTCTTACATCTGAAAGATATCAGCGATGTCCTTCATGCGGCAGTCATACATGACTTCCGTGGATTCTCTGTTGCCTTACAGCCATTGGTGAAAGCAGGCTGCAGACAGCCTTTTGGTGCGGAAACCTTGATGCGTTTTTCTTCCGGACAGTTCGGAACTATCTCACCGGCAGAATTTATCCCTATCCTGGAAGAAAGCGGACTCATCATTCCGGCCGGCCGCTGGATCATAAGGGAAGCTCTACAGGCATGTAAAAAGATCCGTGAAACAATTCCGGACTTCCAGGTCAGCATCAATATCTCACAGATACAGATTGAAAAGTCTGATGTGATACAGGATATCTCTGCTGAACTTGAAAATGCCAAACTTCCTCCGGAAGCATTGATCGTGGAATTAACAGAAAGTGCTTTGCTGGAAGACAATTCCAATGCACGGCATTTCCTGAAGGAATTAAGAAAAGCCGGCATACGGCTTGCACTGGATGATTTCGGAACCGGTTATTCGAACTTCCATTATCTCAATGAACTTCGTCCGGATATCATTAAAATTGACCGTTCCTTTACCGCAAAAGCTATAAAAGATGCAAGGGAATATGATCTTTTAAAACGATTCTGCACTATGATACACCGTCTGAACATAAAAATCTGCATAGAAGGTGTGGAGACTGAGGATGAATGGGAAAAGATCCGGCTGATGGATCCTGATTATAGTCAGGGATATCTGTGGGGAAAACCTTGCTCTTTCGATGAACTTCTTAAAAAAGGACTCCGGGTTTAATAAAACCGGAGTCCCGAGACTGTAATTAATTCTGTGTAAACTCTAAAAGAGCTATATATCCTCTTGGATTGATGTTAAAATAAATATCAATTCAGGAGGATTTTTTTATGGCACGAAGAAGAAAAATGGATCCAGAACGCAAAGCGTTCATCAACAGCTTGTTGGAACACTATCAACCAAAGGATGCTCAGGATATCCAGGACATGCTGAAAGACCTGTTAGGCGAAACGCTGCAAGGTATGTTAGAAGCTGAAATGGATGATCACCTTGGATATTCCAAGTATGACTACAAGAACAAAGAGACAGACGATAGCCGTAATGGTTATAGTCCTAAAACTGTCACCTCTTCAATGGGAACGATCGATCTGGATATACCACGAGATCGAAAGGGAGATTTTGAACCGCAGATTGTGAAAAAGAATCAGACAGATATCTCAAACATTGAAGATCAGGTACTTTCTATGTATGCAAAAGGAATGACGACAAGAGATATCTCCGCTCATCTCAAAGATGTTTACGGTGTGGATGCATCAGCAGAAATGATATCACATATGACAGATCGAATCCTTCCTATCGCAAAAGAATGGCAAAACCGGCCGCTGGAAAGAAAATATGCCATTGTTTTTATGGATGCGGTACATTTCCATGTTCGGGAGGACAATCGAACGGTAAAAAAGGCAGTTTACGTTGCTATAGGTGTTAAACTGAACGGAAAACGTGAGGTCCTCGGCATGTGGGTAGGAGGAAATGAAAGTGCAAAATACTGGTTGTCCGTACTCAACGAGATAAAAAACCGAGGTGTAGAGGATATCATGATCGTATCTGTGGATGGATTGACCGGATTCGGGGATGCGATTCATGCAGTATTCCCGCAGGCAGAGATCCAGAGGTGTATTGTACATCAGATTCGTTATTCAACAAAGTTTATTTCTTACAAAGATCTAAGACCATTTATGGCAGATTTAAAGCTGGTTTACAAAGCAGATACAGAGGATCTTGCACTCACAGCCCTGGATGATCTGGAAGAAAAATGGGGTAAAAAGTACCCTGCTTCCATTGGATCCTGGAGAAATAACTGGACACAATTATCCACATATTTTAAATATCCATCTGAGATACGTAAATTAATATATACTACAAATTCCATCGAAAATTTTAACCGCCAGCTACGCAAGGTTACAAAATCCAAGACTATTTTTCCGACAGATGATGCCCTTTTCAAGATGCTCTATCTGGCAATGATGGATGTCACAAAAAAATGGACCGGAAAGGCTTGGGACTGGGGTCTGACACTGGATCAGTTATGCATCTATTTTGGGGATCGGATCCAGCCGATGGATATCGACTAAGCATAGTTCCAATCACATATCAAGGGTAAATAAACACCCGATTTTATCGGGTGCCCTTGACATACAATAGAATCCATGCTACTAAATAGACAACGGGCTGAACAGCAAGAGATGCCATTCAGCCCATCACATTATATTTTAGTATTCTATAAACCTACGATTTTATCATCAATCTGAGAGGTTTACACAGAATAATTTACACTACCGAGTCCCTGAAAATCAAATTTCCCTTACGTCTTTCTTATCTACACTGATCACGACAATCGTTATCACAAATGCTATTGTACTTTTTATGCCTTTATCTCTATTTTTTTTGAATTATAATCCCTCCCGGCACCTAATACATTTTTATAATGCCTTGTCCATGAATGCAATAATACCCGCTTCGACTTCGTTCTTAATCTCAGCATAATTATGTATCTCGTGACGGTATCCCGAGTACAGCTTCGTTGTTACGTTATGTCCGGTCTGTACCAGCCAGTTACTTACCTGATATACACCGACACCATACTCACCTACCGGATCCTGATCTCCCGCAATATTATAGATTGGCAGGTCTGTCGGCACTTTTTCGGCCCACTTTGTTCCCTCGATCTGTAACATCATCTGGATGAAATCATATACCGAACGGTTGCTGGTCGGTCTGGTAAATGCATCAAACGGATCATCGGCATGATCCCGCTGTACATACGGATCGGCACAGATCCACTCATTTCCGATGCTGACCTCTCCACAGCGCTCACACATCCATCCCATCAGTTCTCCGGTATATGACGGATCGGATTCTTCTCCATGTCCTGCATCGATCGCTTCTTTTAATTTCTTTCCCGTCTCTTCTGCCCCGCGGAAGATTCCCGTTGTTCCGCAGATGGTTGCCCCGGCCAGTTCGTCCCCGTATTTTGCAATGAAATCTCTTGTGATAAAAGATCCCATGCTGTGTCCGAATAAGAAATATGGCAGATCCGGATATTTTTCACACACGATTCCTTTCAATGTATGCTCGTCTTCCATCATTGTATGCGGTCCTTTGTCTCCCCAGTCGCCCCACACATTATTGACCATTGCTGTCTTCCCATGTCCTACATGATCGTCTGCTGCCACGATATAACCCGCATCCATGAAGGCAGATATCATATGCAGATAACGTCTGGAATGTTCACCAAATCCGTGGATCACCTGGACAATTCCCTTCGGTTTGCAAGCCGGAACATAGATCCATCCCTGGACCTGGTCACGTCCGTTGTAGGACGCAAAAGATACTTCGTGTAACATAATGTATTCCTCCTTTTCTATCTTATCCGTACGATTTTAGATTCTTTTATTCTGTACGGTTATAAGCTGTTCTTCAAAAATCCTCCGGTATTCCTCTTCCACCTCACCAAATGCTCTGACCTCATACCTCAGATCAATATGCAATTTTGGCGCTTCGCTCTCCTGTTTCTCTCCCAGAAGAAACGTCAGATCATACCATAACATTGCCTTATCAATCGCATTCAACTGCATCTTCTCTTCCGGTGTCAGGTCCGAACCGAGAAATTTTTCATAAATCATAGAAAGCATACGTTCTTCGTGTTCATTATATTCCAGCAGTTCCTTCTTAAAAGGCGACGGAACATCCGACATATAACACTCACTTGCATCGTGAAGCAGGCATGCAAGCACCATCCTATCCGACAGACCTCTCGCCTTTGCCTCTTTTGCACAGCAAATGCAATGTTCCCCGACCGACCAGAACGTCTTCACATGACCATTTCCTCTGCATATCAGGGACAGCGCATGTGCAATATCTGCTATGTCAAATAACTCCGGATCTGGTTCTGTTGGTTTAAAATGTTTTCCTGTGTAGGTCGTAATGTATTCGCTCATTTTCTTTTTTGCTCTTTCACATACTCTTCCAGAATCTCTGCTGCCCTTCTGCATGCTTTCACACAAGGTCTGCTCTGATAATACGCTTCCGTTCTGACCGCAGGCTCTTCCAGATCTTCGCCCTTCTCCAGCCCAAGAAGTTCCCGGCAAATTAGACTTCCTTCCGATTCTTCAAATGCTCCACAAAGCTTCTGCACAAGTACATAAAGCTGCTTTTTCCCCGCTGCATCTTTCGGATCGTCATATCCGTACAGATCACCGATTACCATGACCATCCCCGTCACGGCACCACATACCTCACGCAGCTTGCCAAATCCCGCTCCGAACGGGCTTGCTTTTTTTGCTGCCTCTTCCACTGTTATTCCCAGTTCTTCCGCAAATGCTGCATAGACCGACTGGCTGCAGTTGTAGCCTGTGCGGAAGAGGGATTCTGCTTTGTCTGCTTTGTTCATTGATTTTCACCTCCGGTTGTAATTACCTTTTTATCATTCCATTTACATTATCATCAATGAAAGTTATATATTTTCTTTAACCGTTCCCAGATCTCATATGCTACAGGACACACCGCTATCGCATCAAGCATACCATACAAACTCCCCAAACGTCCCGGTTGATCCGTATATGGATACTTCTTACAGCCATCCGGCTTGCACTCCTCTAAAAGACATTCTCCATTCTTTTGAAGAAAATCACATGGTTTATTTTTCGTTAAATAAGTCCCTTCTGTCTCATCTTTTTCCAGATATGTCTGAACAAATTGCGGCTCTTCCATCTTAAGATACTCTGACACTTCCTTCACTTCATCTGCCGTAAGTTCCGCACAATACTCTTTACAACAGTTACGGCATCTGCCGCAATCGAAGTTTTCAAATAATTCTTTGTGCAGTTGTAAAAATTGCTGGTCCAATTCTTCTTCATCCGCATTGCATTTTAAGAAGCTTCGGAATCTTAAGTTCTCTTTTTCTTTCTTTTTTGCTTCAAAATGTATTTTTCTTGCCGGGAGCATACAATCACTCTTCCTTTATTAATATCTCTTACGTTTATTACTTTATATTTTTTATCAAATTTTCAATTTCTGTTTTCAACTGTTTTAAAGCTTCCACGTCCTGTCTGGCTCTGTTCAATTCTGTATCATTAGTATTAAGCCATCCAATCTTTTTCAACTCTTCAATTCTCTTGCGTATACTTTTTACTTCGTCTTCTAAATTGTTGATGCATATTCCTCATGTATTTTTTCTATCCGTTCTGCAACCGCTTCACCATCCATATCTAACGTTGCATCTAATAACAATTCGGATTCCTGCTGGAAAAGTAACATCTCGTTCCATCGTTTTCTCCGCGTCGCACGAATCAGTTCCTGCCGGATCTCCTCGTTCGGTACAAACGCCATCCTGGAAGCACCCGAATATCCCAAGTAACCCATATGAATCAGATACGTCAGGACATCGTCCTTATTCACAATATTCGCAATGTCATTCTGAAATGAAGCAACGTCCACTTCAACCGCTGCCCCCGACAACATTTCAATAATTGCAGTCTTTAATCCATCAAAATCCATATTAATCAATGGAACGATCGAATCATAGGAAGCCGTTCCAGACCAGTAACTATGAAAATTTCCATCGGTCATCAGATTTACGACTGCGTTTGGATTATAGACATGATATTTTCCTAATTGATAGCCATCATACCAGCGCTTCACCTCTGAAAAATCCTTTTTATATTCCTCACAAAGTTCTTTTACTTCTTCCTCTGTGAATCCAATATAAGAGGCCAGTGGTCCCGCATTCAGCATCGAATATTCACGGAAATTATTAAGTGCCGATTGTGTTCTTTCTTTTTTTATCGGTAAAATTCCTGTAAGATAGGCGAGCTGGATATATTTCGTAGGTTCCGTTCCCTTGAACATACTTCTCAGGAAACGGATATATTCATCCTGTACTTTCTTATTTGCCGACTCATCCCGGATAAGCACATCCCATTCATCAATGATAATAATAAATTTCTGTCCTGTCTTATCCTTAACCCGTGAAAGCCCATCCGGCAAAGATCTTACATCCTCAGACAAAATTTCCGGATAAATTTCCCTCAATTCATCCAATACTATCCTGGTAATATATGCTACAACATTTTCTGCTTCTTCACAATTGGTCAGAAACCATTGTACATCTATATGGATCACATCATATTTATTAAGATGCTTCTTAAAATCTTCTGTTTTTCCTATCTCAAGATCAAAAAACATCTCTTCCGAATCTGCACCTTTGCTATAGTATGCTGCAAGCATATTCGCCGCATATGATTTTCCAAACCGGCGTGGACGACTATTGCAAATATATCCGTCTGTTGAGTCCAGTACATCATTCATGCAGGCAATTAAGCCCGTTTTATCTATATAGATTTTTGAATTCAGTGCTACTTGAAATGCACTGTTATCCGGATTCACAAATCTTCCCATATATTACACCTTCTAATCTACCTCTATACTGATTATGATACCATGAAACCTTAACACCCTCAACTTATATTATAAGCCACTTTTCACTCCAAACATCCATTTCACACCCTTAGCCAGCCTTTTCCCCGTATCTGCAAAATGCCCTCCCGCATTCCACTCTAAAACCACGGATTCCACCATCGAGTCCTCCTGTAACAGCCCTTCCTGCGCCCTGATCCTGTCACCGACCGCTGCCATTACTTTGTTCTTCGTCTTCTCTTCTTTCCCGCCAAGACTCAGATACACGCTACATTTACTCTGAATCATATGATCCCTCACATAATGATCCCAGTCTGGGAACCACAACGAACCCGAACAGCATACAATTCCAGAAAACACGTCACTTTCATAAGCTGCCCATAGCGCGAATAATCCGGCAAGCGAATAGCCCATCAGCCAATGTTCCCTGTCCTTCACACCAAAAGTCCGGTCAATATGTGGCACACATTCCTCTGTCAGCCATCTCAACGTCTTCAGACCTTGTCCGGCGAAGCCTTCCTTTCCGAATACCGCCGCTGCTTCCCAAGGCGAAAAATCCCGATTCCAGTCTTCCACCTGAAATGCGACGAGCAGGAAATTTTGTTCCGGCACAAGTTCCAGTAAAGACTCCCACAGATGTTCTACTTCGTTCGGCTGATGTGAATACATGCCCCAGAAGATGACCGGGCCGCCGGTTCCGTTCTGAGCGAGATGTAGTTTGATTCCGTTTATTGTAATATCCTGAATCATCCCGGCACTCCCGCCGCTCTTTTCTTTTGTTAGCTCCGTTGTAAGCATTTGCTTTTTCTCTTTATTTTCCATCTGCAATTCTCCTAAATTACAAAGATTCATCTTTATTAATCTCTTCCATATACCCGGCTGTAACAATGCCTGCCGGCAATGCCACAATTGCAATTCCAAATACCGACGATAACATCGTAATCACCTTACCAATCGTTGAAACGGCATAGATATCTCCATATCCAACCGTAGTCAGCGAAACGGTCGCCCAGTATACCGCATCAAAAAAGCTTGGAAATGTTGCCGGTTCTACATTAAACATGATCAGTGCCGAGATCACTATGTATCCTATCGCCAATCCGCCTACTACCAGCAACGCCTCTCTCTGCTTTTTGAATACATTGATAATGATATTAATACTCTTAGAATATCTGATCACTTTAAATACTCGGAATACCCGGAAAGTTCTGAACAACCGGAAGAGCCTTAATAACTTCAGGCTGCTGTTCAAAAGCGTTACTGATGGAAGGATCGATACCAAATCGATTACCGCCATTGGTGTAAACGGATATTCGGCAAATGATTTCTTTCCTTTTTTCAATTTCAGGTCCGCCGTTAATAATCTTAGAATATAGTCTATGATAAATATAATAACCGTAACAAAATCTAACATTTGCGTAAGTTCATTTGCGTTTCTAACGGCAAGCGGAATAATACTTACTACTATGACGATCATCATCATCCAGTCATATAGCTTGCTTAGTGTATTTTGTTCATCGGCTACTTCGATTATGTCGTATAAGGATTTTCTCCATTTCATAAAATCACTTCCTGTTCATATTTTCCCGAAGGGGATATTCCATCCCGGACGATAAAGTCCCCTTTCAGGTTTTCATACTGCATACCGGACTTTTTTACAAATTCTATTGGTTGTACAGAACTTACAGGCATCGTAATACTCAATCTGCATTTCCCACACTTAAATCCTCTGATCTATCCATCTTCATCATTTGCATGCATATATACTTCTCCTTCTACTGTAACTTATCTTCTCTCCCGATACAACTTCGCCGGTCTATGCCCGGCATCCCCAGTCATCTCCCCGGTATCTTCTACCAGATCAGCCACTTTTCTTCGAAATGCCGGAACCAGAAGCTTCGTATCCAGCACCGTCTCATGAATCTGCTGCAATTCTCTCAGTGTAAACTTCTCCGGTAAAAGCCGGAACGCTATATGCGTCTCCGTAATCCACTTGCGAAGCTGTACGATTGCATCTGCAAGAATCAGCTCGTGGTCAAATGCAAGGTCATCACTTTCTATCGTCTTGAATTTCTTCTTTACATCCCACTTCGAAGTTGTCTCTTCTAATCTTGCATGAAGCTTCTCATCCCCATGTGTCAGACACAGATTCCATATACCGGCTTCTTCCTGAAATGACACATCAAACCACTTTGCATCCGAAGCATCATCTCCTGCCTGGATTATTTCGTGTCCAGCATTAACAAGCGCCATGAATCCATTGCTGATCACCCATCTTCTCGGATCACGGTTTGGATTGCTGTAGGTACCGAACTGTTCCAGGAAATTACAGTTGCAGTTTGTCTCTTCTTTTAATTCACGTTCTGCGGCTTCGCCGATGGTTTCATTCGAACCAACGAATCCACCGGGAAGGGCATAACAGCCTTCATATGGTGCCGCACCTCTCTGGATTAAAAGTACCTTTAACTCTTTCTCGGCTATTTTTCTGTAATTATCTTCTTCTTTATCAAACATTCCGAAAATGACGATATCTGCAGTCACGGATGGTTTTGGATATTTTGAATCATCGTAAGTCTTTACAAATTCTTCGTTAGCCTTTTGCATTTCTGATTTTTTCCGCATGATTACTACCTCTTTCTTTTTTCGTCCTATATTATTATCTTTATGATAGTATCACTTTGATAGTATGTCAATATATAAATTTACGCACACGAAAAATGTCATCTCATCTTCTAACGTTCTTCGTGTACGTTTATCCTCTTCAGATACTTCACTACCTTGCTTATTTGTTTTTACTGAATCTTTTCACATATACTTCTTCCGCGACAGCCATTTCTGATCAATACACTTCACTTCCCCATCAAACCGGATATGTAAATGCACCCCGCCAGATCTCTGATTAATCTTCTCCACAATTCCATGTCCGAATTTCGGATGTGTCACCGCATCGCCAAGCTTATACTGTACCACTTCATCCTTTTTCTTCTGTGCAGTCTTCAGTTGCTGATAAGTATCCCGGACCGGCACGGATTTATCATGAATTCTTTTCTTTAATACCTTATCATAATCATGATTCATAAGCGCTTCTCCCGCCTTATAATACGGCGTCGGCGCCGCTCCGATAAGAGAACAGCAGTATTTCCACGCACTTCCGTGCGTTCCCGCCTGCCATTTATACTTTTCGGGAATCTGCATATTGTACTGCATGTAATGGGCGTATTCGTGTTTGAATAAATCTATGCGATCCTCTTTGGACAGCGGATTCTTCACACCATATGCAATAAACAACAGCGAAAAATGAAAATGCTCTTTTTCATGTGCACTTCGTCTAGTGTAAGATCCCAGTGTGTCCGTATCATATCCAAATGTTATCGGTACTTTTGCCCCGTTTAAATGGAGTTTTCTGTCCATTTCTTCATATAGATTTTGTATTAATGCCCGTAAAATCGGGATTTCTTTCTGCAGGCGCTGCCGCAGGAATTGGTCTTCTCGGTTGTAATCTATCATCTTCTCACTCAGTATTCTTTCCTTAATCTCAAATTTATTTGTTATTATTTTTGAGTTCCTTTTTTACTTTCTTTATACTCTTTTATTTCCAGTTTTTCCAGATATCTGGCTGATATCCTACTGTTGCCTGTTTCCCGTTACGCACAATCGGTGTCTTGATCACCTTTTGATTTTCCAGAATCTTTTCTGCTTTATCTTCCTCTGCAAGATAAGTAATCAACGCAAGCAGATCTTTATCCTTGCACTCCTGATCGATCAGTTTTTCATATCCTCCGACAGCCTGGCATACCGAATTGAATTCACCTTTACTCAGACCTTTTTCTTTCATATCTACGAACTGGTACTTAATTCCGCGCTCTTTGAAAAATCGTTCAGCTTTTTTGCTGTCGAAGCTTTTCTTGGTTCCGAAAATTTGTATGTTCATTTTTGTTCCTCATATAATTACTCATCATAATAATTCCATTTTAGGGTGACATGCTCCCACCACTTAAATCACAGATTTTGAAGTGAGGGCTTCTTGCTCAATGGCTCTACTGAGCCAAGTATCTACAAGCTATCCTCGCGTGCCCCGCGATTCATTTTTACCCAGTTATGGGATATTTTCATTGTCTGGATACAGACACTTCCCATTTATCCTGCTAACAACATGCGGCGTGCTTCTTCACGTATATTGATTGCCGCATTCAGATCCCGGTCTATCCGATTTCCACATGTACAAAAATATACTCTGTCCGAAAGTTTCAGTTCTTTCTTTACACTACCACATTTACAGCATTTTTTACTGGAAGGGAAAAAACGGTCTACACGTACCAATTTCTTTCCTCTCCATGTCAGCTTATATTCCAGCAATTCCCGAAACTTTCCGTAACCGTTATCCATGACACTTTTCCCAAAATGCATACACTGGCTCATTGCTTTCATATCAATATCTTCTACTGCAACAACATCATATGTCTCTGCCATTTCATGACTCAGCTTATGTAAGAAATCTTTCCTCTGATTTCGGATTTTTTCATGACATAATGCAACACGTTTTTTCTGTCGGTAATAATTATTGCTTCCTTTCACGCAATGGAATAACTTTCTTTGTTCCCTTGCCAGCCGCTCCTCACTTTTTCTGAAGTATCCTTCATTTTCCTTCTGTATATCTTCAGAAAACACAGCCATTCCATGCATTGCATAATCAATTCCTAGTATCTTTGCGTCTTCATAATCTAATTCTTCTGCTTGGTTTTCACAGTCATTTTTTTCATATAATAGACTTGCATAATACTTTCCAGATGGTTCCATACTTATTGTTACAGATTTCAGGCAATATTTTTCTGGAATATCACGATGTTTTTTCATACGGATCCATTTCAACTTCGGTAGTTTTATCTGATGATCTTCTACCTGAATATTTCCATTGACCACATTTGTCGTATAGCTTTTTCGGCTCCTGTGTTTTGATTTGAATTTTGGAAAGCCAATCTTTGGATCCCTGAAAAAATTCTTATATGCCTTTTCCAGATGCATCTGCACATTTGCAAGTGCCAGGGAATCCACTTCTTTCAAAAATGGATATGCTTTTTTATACATCGCCGGTGTATTTCGCAGCATTTTTTTCGTTGCTTCATATTCCCGTATCTTATCATTCAACATCTGATTATATAAAAAACGACAGCAGCCAAATGTTTTTGCGAGCAGAACTTCCTGCTCTCTGTTTGGATATATACGAAAATGGTAAGCTATATTCATCTTTTTTTCTCTCCCTGCGTCTCGATATAATTACGGATAACATCAATCGGTGCACCACCCGCTGTCAACAGGCAGAAACTTTGACTCCAGAATGCTTCCTTCCAAAGTCTTTCCCTGATCTGTGGATATTCCTTTTTTAACAAACGACTGCTTGCACTTTTATACGCATTGATAAATTTACTGAGTTCTGATTTTGGCTGTGCTCGAAACATAACATGCACATGATCAACATCATGATTCCATTCTTCCAGTGTGATTCCATAATCAGGTGCAATACGTTCCCAGATCTCTTTTGCACGTTCCGAAATCGGATCATCTATTACTTTTCTTCGGTATTTTACAACCATGATCAGATGATAATACATCAAATATACTGAATGTGCATTTGATCCATTTTGTCCATATAGTCAGTCCTTTCTATCCTTTCGACTGATTGTAGTATACCACACTTTGCATTACAGAACAAGTGTTCTATCTTCTTTTTCTGCAATTCATCTCCCACCTATAGAGGAAGGAGAATTCTTGTTAACTTTTGTTAAATTTTTGGGGTGTTTGCTTTGCATTAGTTTTAAAAAGCTCCATTCTTTTTTAGAACGGAGCCTTGTGATATACAACTCAGGTGATTTTCTTAAAAACAAATCATTTATTTCCGAGAATAACTGCTATCTTAATTTCTTTTTCTGTATCACTAAGATCAAATTCTCCTCCATCTTCTACCATAACATGCACTTCATATAATGTATCCTCTGTAAGTTTATCCGGCAATGTTCCATCTTCTTCCTGAATATGCCATAACTCTGCAGGAACTTCTTTTAATTTATTCTCTTTATCATATGCATATAATGTAAATGTATCTGCTTTTCCTGCAATTCCTTTCATTCGTATTGCCACAGTAGTATTTGGATGTACATTTTCTACTGTAATCGTATTCAGCCAGCCTGCAACATTTCCTTTCCCGCCGGCTTCTGTAAATTCTTCTTGTGTTAGTACATTTCTCTTTGCCTTGTCTAAATCTACTTTTCGATAAGGCATCTCCGGCAGATAAACAAATCTGTCCTGCAATCTTAAGAGCTCCAGATATCCTGTCGGGCAATATAATGTATTTCCACTATTTCCTGCATACATGCCGATTGCCATATTGTTGTATCCCGGTTTATCTGAGACATCCATTGTAAATGCTGTTTCTCCTGTTTCAAAATCTAACATGATGAATTGCCACATGCCACTTTCCAGATCCTGAACATAACCATAGATATAACCTGTCGCTGTAGAAAGCTTCATCATAGATGTATCACGGATATCGTTTCTGCACCAGATACTCTTCATTTCGTATCCGTCCTTTGTCTTAATGGTATCGACACGCTCTACTCCCGGCACAACCATCTTATTTCCCTTCTTCAACCAGTTTACATCGTAAATATTTTCATAGGTCTGTATAGAAGAATCGTTGTCTGCGTCCGCAAGTTTAGCACTTCCGGCTCCAAACCAGTTACATACGATTGTGCTGACTGTACCTTCTCCGTTATCATATACCATTGCTGAATTTTCTACCGACACCTGCATATTTTCCGGAAGCTCATCGATTACCGGCATGCTTGCCACTATTTTCCCGGTCTTCATATCTAATGCCAACAGATTTACCGGATCCTGATTATCTGTAAACATAACTAATTTGCTTGTCAGAGATGGTGAACATCCACCTCCCCAGGCAAGACCTCCGCCTGTAGTTTCATCTCCCTCTTTGCTGTCTTTCGCTCCCACGCTTTCATATGGGGTACACCACTGCACCTGTACACCATCTTTTGCATTTAATAAATAACAATTTTGATTCGTTAATATAACTGCACCTTCCTTTGACGATGCAATTCCATTCTCTGCACCTTCGCCAGGCTCCAATTCATATACAAATGTAGATTCTTTCAGATCAACATGTTCTCCCTTTAAGATGGCATCAATTGCTGCCCTTGAAATGTATCCCATTGCACCTTGCTGTTTACGTTCCGGATAAATACGGAAACCGCCTGTAGCAAACCATAAATTTCCTTCATAGTCAAAAACTACAGATAATAAGTTCTGATCCAATGTTTTCCCTGTAATTTCTTCTGCCGCTGCTTTAATATCAATATCCAGCACTTTTTCAAATTCCGGAAGGACATTTCCCGCATCATCTGTTGCTTTCAACATAAGCACGTGGTTGTTGCTTGTCGGACATACCAGGCGATTGCTCTCATCTACAAATGAATATGAGCTTTGTATCACATATCCTCCGCCATCATGCTTTGCCGGTGAAAAATAACCTTCTGTCTGTGTTTCATCCGCATTAATATCACGGATAGCCAGTCCTCCTTGAAATGGAACAACAGCATGTCCATATGTATCAAAAAATACCGCCGGAGATGCATTTGGATTTACTTTTTCATAAGAAACATTAATCTCCGGATAAATATCAACCGGTAATACTTCATCTGTCGTATCTGAATTATAACAGTCCTGATGAACATTGGCATCACTCTTTGCCATATATGGATTATCATCAATTGCTTTTGCCGTAATCGGCTTAATTGGAACAACTCCATTTTCTTCTGTTGTCTTCTGCTCTGATTTTGCCTCCTCTGTCTTTGATGTACCATTTGCACATCCCGATGTGAGCGTAATTGCAGATATAATAAACGCTAATAGTATTTTTCTTCCTTTCATTTATACTTTCCTCCTTTTTCCAGCCTTTGTCATCTACTGCTTTTATTATAAAAAAACACTTCTCGTTTTCAATCGCTCTGTCACGAATAGTCAAAAAATAGCACGAATTGTAAATCCGCCCCGTAGTTTGTCTATCTGCTTTATGTTAAAATAAACGCATGAGAGAAAGCTTTTATATATTTCTTATTTGAAAGGGGGCATACATAATGAACAATATTCTTCGCCCGACACTTGAACTTACTGTAATTATCCCTGGGATGATTCAAATATCTCTGTTTTATACATTTTGCAATTTTCTCTTTGCTAATATGCTAGTACAAAGTCAGATACAAAAAACTTGCCACCTGCTACTTCTTACAAATGCATGGCAATACATAAAACTTGCCACTGACAGCATCTCTTGCATACTATGGTATAAAAAATGTGGACTGGCACCTCTTTTTTCAGGAACCTGTCCACATTTTTATTTTCTTTTCCGTATATTCACCTGTTATATCTTATGCAGTCCGGAATCTATTTTTTATATTCAACCTCGAATGATCCAAGTTCATATCCATGAACGCTTCCCTTTACCTCTCTGGATACAAGCTCTACTTTCTGTTCAAGATGTTCACTATATACTCTTGTTGTCAGAACCGTTTCCCCGTTATTAATGAATATCTCAATGGCTGATGTATCCGAAAAGATGGTAATATCCGAAAGCTCTTCCACCTTAGCAAAGCGCTGCTTTCTTCCACGTCCGCTTTCTCCCATCGATAAGGTAAAAAGCCCGTCCTTCCAGCTTATTGTAACATCTTCACGAAGCTTAAGCTCCAGATTTTTTGCTTCTTCCACGTCAAGTCTCAGTTCAAAACAGCAGTCCGCAGGCGCCCACTTTGTAAATGCTTCCAGTTCGCAGGTAAATGCATTTTTACGCAGATCTTTCATCTCCTTTAATGGATGCTGTAAGATCTTTCCATCTTTCCATTCCAGTTCTCTTGGCATGGTAAGTGCATGGATCCAGTCATATGCAACCGTTGCATCATTATCATAATCTGCATCCGGAATCCCCATCCAGCCAATCAGGATTCTTCTACCCGCTTCATCTGCAAATGTCTGTGTCGCATAGATGTCAAATCCTTTGTCAAATTCCTGAAATTTTCCAAAGCTGTATGATTTGTTCTTCAGGTCAAACTCTACCGGAAAATATCCACACTGGTACACATTCTGGTAATCATATCCCTTCTGATCTACTCCCTGTGGACAGCATGTCATAATCTGCTGGCCGTCAATCTCGAACAGATCCGGGCATTCCCACATATAACCAAATGGCTTTGCTGTCCGCACTGTATCGTACCATTTCCAGTGTTCCAGATCGTCGGAACAAAACAAAAGTGCACAGCCATAAGATTCCGCATCACGGCCTCCCTGGATCATATAATAACGGCCGTCTTTTTTATAGATTTTTGGATCTCTGACATGCTTGGACATATTCACCGGATAATCATCATTGGTCATTACAAGCTTCTTGTATGCAATATTCTTTCCATCCGGACTGAATACGTGAATCGTATTCTGTTCCCGTCCATTCATGATATAATCATAATCTTTATCCCAGAGTTTTACATTTCCTGTGTAAAAATAGTGAATTCCATCTTCACAGGTATAGGCTGATCCGCTATATACACCGTCTCTGTCCCATTCTTCGTCCGGATAAAGGAACGGCTCTTCTTCTTTATAATGAATCCAATCCTTTGTTGTGTAATGTCCCCAAAGCTTCGTTCCCCATCCGGCAAGAAATGGTGTATATTGGAAATAAATATGATTCACACCCTGAAATTCACACAGACCATTCGGATCATTCATCCAGCCTGTCGGCGGCATCATATGAAAGTGAAGTCTGTTTTTATCTTTTTTTACATTCTCCCTCATACTTTCATGCTTCGGATATTCTGTTAAATATGTCTCTTTGTTCATCTGTTCCTGTCCACCTTATCCTTACACGATTTCAGCCATCTTATCATTTTTTGCAATATGTTTTTCTTCTGTTTTGATGGTCTTTCCTTCCGGAAGCTCTGTGAAGATAACAAGAATCTCCGGAGAGTATCCATGCTTCTTCACCAGGTCGATGTCAAATCTGATAAGTGCTTCTTCTGCTGTTACTTCCTGTCCTTCTTTTACAAGTGTCTCAAATCCTTCACCGTTCATATTGACGGTATCTACCCCGCAGTGAATCAGGATCTCTGCTCCATCTGCAGTTGTAAGTCCGATTGCATGTCCGGTTGGATATACGAGTGATACGGTTGCCTTACATGGTGCCATAACGGTTCCGTCTTCCGGAAAGATAACGACACCGTCTCCAAGTACCTTGTTTGCAAATGTCGGATCTGTCGATGCTTCGATATCTTTTACTGTTCCCTCTGCTGCTGCATAGACTGCACCAGGCTCTTCTGTAATAACTGCCTTTGTTGTATCATTTTCTTTTGTATCGTTCTTTTTGTCATTTTTATTCTTATCCGGTGCTGACCACATTTTTCCAAAGATGACTGTACATACAAATCCAATCATAATCGCGATTGCATGTGCAATGATGTAGTTAATGTACCCGTGATGTGCCGGATTAGCAATTGCCATTCCAGGAAGTGCAGTTGTACCGAATCCAAGAGCAGTAAGCTTTGAATAGTATACATATGCACCTGCAACTGCACCACCGATACATCCACCGATCAGTGGAAACTTGTAACGTAAGTTTACTCCGAAGATTGCCGGTTCACTGATACCAAATAATGTCGAGCAGAAACTTGGAATACAAAGCTCTCTGGCTTTTAAGTTCTTCCAGTTCAGGGAAAGATAACCAAGTACCGCACCACTTTGTCCAAATAAAGCTACAGACATCAGTGGATTTAAAAAGTTTGTTCCTGTCGATGCAATAAGCTGTGCTTCTACCGCACCGATAATGTGATGAAGACCTGTGATAACTACGATCTGCTGAACTCCGGCAAATAACGCATACCCGAATGCTCCCAGATGTTCTGTACTCCACATCAGTCCGTCTGTGATTCCATTAGAAAGAATTCGTCCTGCCGGACCTACAAGTGTAAAAAGTAATACCGTAGAGATAAATACTGTCAGCATTGGTGCAACCAGAAGCTTGATTACATCCGGAATTACCTTATTGAAGAATTTATCCAGTTTCGCAACTACAAATCCCATCATAAGCGCGATGATGATTCCTCCCTGGAATCCTACCATCTCAATCTTCAGTCCGAACAGACGGATAACTTCTATATCAACGGTTCCCTGTGCAGCCTGGTAAGCATTGGCAAGAGAACTGTCTAACATGATTGCTCCGATTACCATACCAAGAACCGGATTCCCGCCAAATCTTTTTACGGCTGAATAGCATACTGCCATTGGAAGGATTGCAAAGATACCTGTAGACGCAAGACTTACCAGCCGGTTGATCGCATATAAGGTATCATGTGTCTTTACTACTTCAAGTCCGCCAAGGACGCTTGTAATTCCCATCAGAAGGGCTGCTGCAAGAAGTGCCGGCATGATTCCGATAAATACATCAGATAACGCTTTGATCACTGCCTGAAGTGGATTCTGCCTCTTCGCACTTTCTTCCTTCAGATCTCCCAGTGACATATTCTGTGTATTCGTATACTCGGCAAATACCTCATATACATCATTCACTGTTCCAGCTCCAAGGATCAGCTGTAACTGATTACCTGCTATGAACGCACCTTTTACTTTGTCGATATCTTCCAGTTTTTCAATATCTGCAAGATCATTATCTTTCAATACGATCCTGAGTCTGGTTGCACAGTGTGCTGTTCCCTGGATATTATCCATTCCACCAATATTGGCTACGATCTGTTTTGATATTTCCAGATACTCATTGTTCTTTCCCATTTCTCTTCTCCTTGTATTGTTTTGTTTTGGAACCGGTTCCGTTCCTATGTTTTTATTATATACATCAGCTTTTGTATGTCAACACAAAACGTCACTGCAATTTCATTTTTGGAAACGGTTCCAAAAATTGATATCTAAATTTGTCTATATTGCACAAAAGCAGATCTGTCAAATTGACAGATCCTCCTGATTCTCAGTTCTCTTTTACACTTTTTCTTTCTATAATTTCATACGGGTTGACCTGAAGCGGGCTTACCGGCTTTCCTAAAATCATCTGGATCATCGACTCAGCACTGATCTCCCCCCAGTTCTTCCAGTCAAATTTTACCGTCGTAAGTGGCGGCTGTAACAGTTCTCCTGCTTCGTAATCGCCAAATCCTACCACGGATACTTCTTCCGGTATCCGTATACCTTTCTCTGACATTACTTTGTACACGCCAAATGCGATACGGTCTGTTGCGCATACGACTGCCGCCGGTGTCTTCATATGATCTACAAATTTCTGTACATTTTCAATTGCATTTTCATAAAAGAACGTTGTCTCTATGACTTCTTTTGGCTTTTTCTCACAGGACATAAGTCCATCGATCACTCCATGGCGTCGTTCTCCTCCTACTGCCGGGTCATCTTCAGGTACCCAGAGCATATAAATCTCCTTGAACTTACGTTGTCCGATATAATTACCCAACGCATATCCTGCATTGTAATCATCATTAATGACAGAATTCTCTCCCGGGAAGCGTTGTCCAAGAAACAGGATTGGAATTTTTAACTTCTTTACTGCTTCTTCGTATTCTTTTGTGCTTCCCGTCGCAAGAACCATAATTCCATCTACATTCATATTCTTCAGCCGTTCGATACAGCGTATTTCTTCTTCGATATCATTTTCCGTATGCATGATAAGAGGTGTATAATCATTTTTCTTAAGATAGGCAACGATTACTTCTACAAGTCTCGGTGTTGTTACCGAGTTAAATCCAGGTACCGTAAGTCCTATGATCCGGCTCTCTTTTGCATTCAGCCTTGCAAACAGATTCGGCTCATAATTATTTTCTTCGATGATTTTTTTTATCTTCTGGGCCGTTGCATCTTTGACGCTTCCCCCGTTCAGATATCTTGATACAGTACTTTTTGCCACACCGGACATCTGGGCTATATCATTTATTGTCAGTTTTTTTTCCAAATTATTTTCCCCCATAGCGTCTATTTCGAACCTGCTTATAATACAGAGAACCTGCCAGTGACAGCTTCTTCCGGACACATGCCGATTCAAAATGTCTTAATATGTATTATACTCTTCTTTGAAATTTCCTGTCAAATTATCTCCTGTCCGAAATAGAGGATTCACACAAAGATTTTCAAGGGTTTGCGGAGAATTTAATAACAAAATATAACAGTTATTAAATCTCTTAAAACAGGTGAAATCTCAATCGGGATTTCTTTCTGCAGACGCTGCCGCAGGAATTGGTCTTCTCTCATTTTTCTCTTTCTCCGCTATAATATAACTGTTTTGGACTCTTTGGCTTATCTGGAATACTCAACTTAATTACGCCAGCTTCTACTAATGGATTTACATACGTCTGTATAGCATAAGTAACAGAATTTAACCCCAGATAATCACAAATTTCCTTTCTTGTACGCGGTGTTTTACAAAATACTATTAAATTATTTGTTTCTTCATCATTTGACATATCTTCATAATCATTCTTTGATTCTTTATATAGTTTTACAATAAAACTTCCTCTTTCATCCAAGAATTCTGGCTGTCTTAAGTTATATTTCTCCATTTCCATCCGGATTGTTGGAATTCCCGAATACCTGTTTTCTATTATTCCCAATGTTTCAAGTGCCGATGCAAGTACCGGATTTCTTGTATCCGGTTGAATTTTTCCTAATTGGTCAATAGTGATTCTTCCATATAATCCACCTGGATTATGTATTTCAATCCTGTCTTCAAACATTATAAGTTGAATCGGCATTCCTTCTGTATGAATACTATAATCACGATGTACTAATGCATTTATAATAGCTTCTCTAACCGCTGTTATTGGATAGTCTGTTCTGTCAGTTCTTCGTCCGGTTGTCGGACTTATAATTGTCTTTGTCCGCATATTGCGTTTCACAAATAATAATGCCTCATCCAACATTTCCGGAATTGTTCCTTCTATTCTCTGATTATCCGAGAATCTTTCCCCCATGTCGCCAAGACTTCCTATTGTTCTCCCAGGAATTACAATTGCCGTAATACACAATTGTGGAAAATATGCCTGTGGATATGGACTAAAAAGCAAAGTCGCACTAAGCGTTACTTTCTCTCCTCGCTTTATGCTCATAAGTTCATAAATACTTTCATTATCAAGTGTTGCTAATCTTTGTTTTCCTCTCTTTAACAGTTCAACATAACGATTCAGTTCTTCCTGATCCAATGACATTAATGTTACTCTCGGAACCTCACGGATATCGTCTTGATATTTTCTTCTATATGCTTCATAACTATATATTTCGTATTCTGTCATCGGTTCATCACTATCCCCAATACGGGTATAGGACCCCTTCAACCTTCCACGTCCTTGATAATAGCAAGGTCTGTCTGCCAAATCTATTCCGGGAATTTCAGCAGAAACAAATTTTTTATTTTCCTTCTCCACAACTGTAATAAGCGGCCGTACAACCGGATTCATCTGCAAGCATTGCTCGTTAATTTTCTTTTGAATGTCCTGAGCATCATAAACACCAACTTCTTTATAATCTTGTTTCTCATCAATTATTATTCTTATGAACTAAAAAAGAACTCAAATTTATACTTCAAATTTGAGTTCTTTTTCATTTTCAATGTCCACTTATTCCTCTCTATATTTTCTAGTCCATCTCTTCTTCAATCTTCTCCGCAACCGCCACATCCGCCGGCAGCCACTCCACATCCGTAAGCTCCTCCCTGGTCAACCACCTGGCAGCCTCATGCTCCTTCAGCACCAGATCCGCAAAACTTTTTATATTATGTAACCAATATCTTGCCCTTTCGTCTTGTGTATTATCTCTTGCATTTACAAATACCACATACAACGTTCTTTTAGTCAAAAACATTCTATGCATAGAGTGCATTATCTCTTGCCCTCCAAAATCCCAATAATGTATTAATATCTCCTCCCCATTTATCTCATATTTGCAATCTTGAATCGAAATTCCTGGTGTTGATTCTCCCGAAAATTCCTCTTGCATTTCACAATTATTCAATAAACGTTGTATAGAAAATGTTTTTCCTGCACCTCCATCTCCCAAAAAAACAACTTTTGCTTCATTTAACTTTTTTGGTATACGTACTCTATTATTATTTTTAAACCATGCTGAAATAATTGTTCTTGGCTGTTGTAAAACACTTTCATCCATATTATCAATCTTTGTGTTAAATAAATTTATTCCATTTCTTTTTCTTGCCTCTTCGTCAATATTAAAATTTAATTGTAAATCTAATATTTCAGGCGGTAATGAATCTAAATGCATATTACTAATCCCTAATTTCCTAAGATTTTTTAACATACATATATTAACAGGTATCGTTTTAATTCCTATTCCATCCATTACTAAAGATCTAATTGTGTTTGGAAACATAACTTTATCCAATGTTTTAATATTTGTATATGAAATATTTAATGATGTCAATGCTTCTAAATTCATCACTTCATTTATAGTTTCTATTCTTGTATCTCTGCAATTTAAACTTTCTAATTTTTTTAACTGCTCTATCCCTTTCAACGAAACGATATCTGTTTCTTGTAAAGACAATCTCCTCAAATTAGGAAATATTTGTATTGTTTTACAAGATTTGATTTTTGTATTAGATAGATCCAAAAATTTGCAATTTCTCCTTACTTCATCACCTTCCAGATCACTAATTAATGTATTTGACAAATTTAATACATATATTTCAGGGAAATTATTTAAATCCGGATTTTTTTCTATAGATGAATTATTAAGATAAAGTTCCCGAAGTCCTGAAATTTTCTCTATTCCATTTACTAGACCTAAATAACGGTTATTACTTAAAACCAATTTATTAATTTTATCAAATTCACTTATGTCAAGTTCATTAATTGAAGTAAATCTAATGTCCAAACATTTAATATTTTTATTTATTTTTTCCAACAGCTTAAATTCTTTTGTTTGCCATGAACATATATACAACAAAATAGCTTCTTCCATATTGATATATATGCCCCACTTTGTTTCTTCAATTTCATAATCATTTTCACCTTTTTTACTTCCTATAAAGTGAACTTCTTCAATATTTTCAAAATCATATATATACAATTCTTCCTTACTTAATCTTTTATATTTTCCCAATTCACTCCATTTTATTGCTTCATTTGGTGTTGACGCAAAAGAAACTATTTTTCTCATTTTTTCTCCTTCCTTTTTATATCTCAATAACTTTATTTATTAATATTGTGCCACTTCATAAAAAATAAAGCATAACTATATAAATTCCATGTATTTTTGAAAGAAAACGTTCCCCTATAATTTTACTCTATTTTTCATTTACAAACTCTTACTTATAAATACACATAACACTCAAAAATCTGTCGCTTTTTGTCACTTTTTCTATTATTTTTCTAAAAAATCCCCTATATCAAAAGCTGACCTTTCCCGTCAGCTTTAATCCCCATCTCTTCTACTCTTTTTTGTACCTCCGCCGATAATACTCCAAACTCCTATACCCCAGCACATCCCCCATCTGCTCACCAAACGCCATATTCCCAACAACGTCTCCAATCTCATCCCTCAACGCCAACGCATATCCATCCTTCTCCACAAAGAATCCTTTCCCTGACGCCTTCAAGTATCGAATCGGCATCCTCTTCGCCTTACTCAAATGCTGTTTATCCGTCACTTTCTTATAATCCTCATAAGTATTCACATTCGGGAAATCCTTCCAGTTCGTCCCTGTATCAAAGAATTCCTTCCAACTCTCCAATACCTCTTCATCCGTAACCGCAAGCCGGATATTTCCATGATTATAAAAGCTGTAAAGGATCGGCATCTTATACACTTTCTGCATCTCCGTAGTTTCGATCGTCTGAATGAATTCTCGACCGATTCCCGCATATAACTTCTGCTCATCCTCTGATAATTCACCCAGTTCATACAGGAAATCAAGATAATGCTGGAATGGATTTTCTTTCGCATGACTGCCGCTGACACAAATCCGGTAAATCTCATCATCCATATAAGTGAATAAATCCATTCTGCTTGGCCGCTTTCCGTCCAGTAATTCTTTCACACGATAATATTCCTGCCGGATCTGCATTTTCAGTGTTAATTTCTTCTTATCTATTTCCTTGAACAGATCGATCAGACGCATGTCAAAATCAACGATACAGTCATCCGGATATTCCAGATCCTGATACTCACAGAATCCTTTCTTGTTAAATGACTGCTCTCCGCTTAACAACAGCGGTGCCTTCCCCGCTTTCTCATAATTTCCGATGAAATCCAATACATTCAGATATTCTTTTCCTTTATATAGACGAAGTCCTCGTCCCAACTGCTGCAGGAATACGACCGGGGATTCCGTCGGGCGCAGGAACATTACCATATCCAGGGAAGCGATATCCACACCTTCATTGAACATATCCACAGAGAAGATCACCCGTATCTCTCCGTTCTTCAATTTGCGGATAGCTTCGTTACGCTCCTCGGCATATGCTCCATTTTCACCACTGTATACTGCTGCGGATGCGATTCCTCTCTGACAGAATTCTTTTGCCATGTCTTCTGCATGCTGTCTGGAACAGCAGAATCCGATTGCACGCGAAGAACAATATTTTCGATAATATTTGTAAATCAAATCATATCTTCTTTCATTTCCGATATAAGCCTGATTCAGCTCCTGCTCATCATAGCGCCCCTTCACGATCCGCAGCCCGGAATAATCCGTCTCATCATACACGCCGTAATAGTGAAATGGTACAAGCATTCCTTTGTTGATCGCTTCTTTTAAGGAAATCTGATATGGCACGTTATAATCACAGATTTCGTAGATATTTTTTCCGTCCATTCTTTCCGGTGTTGCTGTTAATCCCAGTAAAAATTGCGGCTGAAAATACTCTACGATTCTCCGGTATTGATCTGTAACCGCATGATGGAATTCATCAATGATCACATAGTCAAAATAATCTGCCGGAAAATATGTCTCATTCAAATATTCCGGTCTTCCGAGTGTCGCCACCGATGCGAAGATAACGGATTTATCCGTATCCTTTTCTTTTCCGTCAAAGAATCCATAATCCTCCGAGTTCCGCACATTTTTGAAAGAAACCGCCGCCTGCTTAAAGATTTCTTCTCTGTGTGCAACAAATAACACCCGTTCATATTTTGCCGAATCAAATGCAGCAAGGTATGTCTTTCCGATTCCGGTGGCCGCATATACAAGTCCTTTCGTCGCACCTTCCATGCGGCTTTCCTGTAACGCATATAGTGCCTCTATCTGTGCTCCCCGCGGACGGTACAACATTCGGACATTTTCAGCATTCCTGTCCTCATTATCTTCTGTAGCGTCATATTTCGTCAGATCCTTGGACACCGCCGGCTTCTTCCATGCCTTGGAATATCGTTTTAATTCTTCATCATCTATAATGATCGAATGGTTCAGAAACAGATCGTCAAATGTAGCATAGAACAACTCATAATTCTTTTTGTCCAGTGTATCACTGAATCTGTAATTCCATTCGATTCCTGAAGTTAACGCACTTTTGGAAATGTTCGATGATCCGATGTATATTTCATTCGAAGATTCATAATGAAATATATAAGATTTTGGATGAAATGAGCGTGATGTTTCATTATACAGGCGCAGATCCACACGGTCGCCGAGCTCGCTCTTGATCAGATATAAGGCCGACGGCTGTGTGATCCCCAGATAATTCCCCGTCAGGATACGGATCTTCACGCCCCGGTCCAACGCCCGCTTCATATCATTTAAGAGCATCCGCACACCCGACTCCATCAGAAATGAGACGATGATATCAATCTGCTTCGCCTTTGCCATACTCATTTTCAGTTGATAATATAGATACCGGCTCCGGTCTCTGTCCCCGGTCATTACATTCGTAGATTCGATCTCATATGTATCTATTCTTTCCTCAAAATTAGATTGAGCCATTTTTCTTCTCCCCGCCCCGGACGTACATCTGATGTAATCCATTGTTCTTCTATCTCTAATTCATCCATGTCCTGAATCAATTTTGCAAATGTCTCTTCTGTCATATCTGTAAAATATCTGCCGTTTCGTTCGCCCTCGAATGTCCCGTACTTGAAGGATGTGTAAATGATTCCGTGGGCTCGAAGAGCATTTGTCATCTTCATTATAATGTCTTGCAGTTCATTTGCCGGAACATGAAGGATTGATGAGCATGCCCAAATTCCGTCGTAGGCTTCTTTTTCATTCAGGTCCCGGAACAGCATGTGTTTTACCGGAATGCCTGTATATTCACTTGCGAGTTTGCATAGTTCCTGTGAGCCGTCTATGGCAGTGACTTTGTACCCTTGGTTCAGGAAATATTTTGTGTCGCGTCCGGAACCACAGCCGTAGTCCAAGATTTCCGCTCCCGGATGCAGTTTGTCCAGGAAGTGATTCTGCACGATTCCGAAGTCTACAGATATAGTGCCGGTGATGAATTTTTTTGCGTTTTTGTTGTAGTAGTCCAGTGTTGTGGTTGATTTTGTGGTTTCGTTTCTTGCGTTCACGGTTGCCTCCTGAGGGTGTGATACTTGTTCCAATATTGTCTTGTATTTATTATACTGCATGGGAGTGGATGGATACAAGAAAGAGTATACTCTCCTTCACAAAGCAACCGTACGGCTATTGCCTAAGCGGGGTGCTCGTTTCTTTTTTTATATTCATTGAATATCAAAACATCCCTCACGCCAATTTCAACTCCAATCCCGTAAATAATTCTCCAAGCGTACACGACAGATGTCCCTGCTCTTGCTCTGGCATTTCATAGCTGACTAACTTATACTCCGGATTCATTTTCAACTTTTCAATTAGATATCCTGTATTCACCGCATCATCCAGACCATCATGAAGTCGTCCCTCCGGTTCAATCTCCACCCTGCCCAGTGCTTCTTCCAGACCAATCTTTCGTTCTATTCCGAATCGTTTTACAAATACATCCTGATAATCGATCCATCTTGCTTCACAGACAAAATCCAGAATCCGCTCATCACAGATCTTCTTTGCTTTGATTTCATGAAGCAGCTGTGCTCTGTCGGAACCGCTCCAGGCATAGACTTTATACTCACGATCGCCGATCCAGTCGATCATATGTAGCAGAGCCTCCTCAATACGTGGTGCTTTCTTCACCTGACTATTTCGTATCCCTGTCAGATTCTGAATAAACGGATCGATCACTCCGTGTTCCGGATGTACATATTGGCTAAGCGTTCCGATTCTTTTGAATTCCTCATCCAGAAGAACAGCTCCGATCTGTATCGTCTCATTTGCATATTTATAAGATCGGCTCCGATAATCTCTCGGTACGTTACACATTTCTAAATCTATCACAAGGTAATTCATGCTGTTTCCTCCTGTTCACTTTTCAGACTCTTTTTACAGATCTTGCAGATTGTTCCTGCCGGTGTAACCAATACCACCTTCGCATATGCCGTGTCACCGATCTTGTCATACAGACGACCTGCACTCATAGACTCTCCGATGACTGTATACGAACTATTTGCTACATAACCGATCTTCCCAAGTCCTTCATACGTCACTTTGATTGCTTCCTTGTCATATTCATTATCCGGTTCTTTTTCTAATCTGATCTTCATACCTTTTTCCAGAAAATCATTTCCGAAGTAGTGTTTTGTTCCTGTCAGGGTGATAAATATTTTTGCCATTGTGTGTGCTCCTTTCGCTTTGAAAACGTGTTCATCTGAATTTGATTTATTATCTTATAATTACTTTTATCTCCCGGAATTCTATTTTATTCCCTTTGATGTGTATAGTATAATTCAGGTGGTGGGGCATAATATTCTCACCTCTTTTTATTTCCATACATCAAAAAAGGAAATCAACCGCAGTCAATTCCCTCTTCTCATCATCAATCATACACCCTTTTCAACACTTCCAGATCAACCTCAAGCTCCCTGTCACCATCTCTTACCCTGGCAATCACCGGTACCCCCGTTAATCTCTCGATCATTTTCTCATTATCTTCCTGCATCGCTCCACCCGAGTAATGATTCAGAATGATTCCTTTTACATCCATTCCATGATTGCGGATGTATTCTACCGTCAGGACAACCGCATTGATCGTGCCAAGTCCGGCATCTGCGATCACCAGAGTATTCAGATGCAGCATTTTCACAATGTCTTCCAGCAGGATCTCATGCTCTTCATCCCAGCGGATCGGACATACAATTCCGCCGCTTCCTTCTACCGTGACATAATCGAACTCTTTCTTTACCCTGTCAAAATCTGCTTTTACCGTTTCCGGATCAACCGGATTCCCTTCTATTCTGGCAGCCAGATGCGGAGACACCGCATTTTGATACAGATATGACAGTAAGCTGCTGTCTTCCTGTGTGATACCGGCAATCTTCTTTACATAGCCTGCGTCACTTTCTTCTATGGACTCTGCGCCTGATAATGCAGCCTTATAATAGCCTGCATGGATTCCTGCATCCGCCAGCTTTTTCACGATTAATGCTGTGACATACGTCTTTCCTACATCTGTGCCTGTGCCCGTCACAAATATTCCTTTTGCCATAATCTCATGCCCCTTTTTTATTAGCTCAGATAAAATCCGCTTTTCCGCATTCTAAGTCCCACACCGGCTGCCAGCAGACATAATACAAAATCTCCAGGCATATCTAATGGGAAGCAGGACAAAAAGATCACGCCCAGCGTTGCCGGTGTATGTGCATAAAAGTTCAAGATTATGAATTTATACACGATTCCGATTGCATATGTCACAACAAATCCTGCAAGACAGGCAAGCAAATAGTTCTTGTAACTTGCTTTCAGCTTTTCGCATACTTTTCCGGTTACATATGCGCTTACAATGAATCCGACCAGATAACCAAAGCTTGGCCGGAATATGTATCCGATTCCTCCGCCTGCTGCAAAGATTGGTACTCCGACAAGTCCCAGTAATACATAACATCCTACAGATATTGCTCCCTTATCAGCCCCCAGAATCAATCCTGCAAGCAGTACGAAAAAGAACTGAAGTGTGAAATAATCCATATATGGAACCGGGATCTGGATAAATGCTCCTATGGCAACCAGCGCCGCGAACATTCCGCATAATACCATACTTACGGTGGATAATTTTTTTGTTTTTGTGTTCATTAAATTGTTAACCTTCCTTTCAGTTTATGGTTAACAATTTATCGTATTTCGCTTTGATTGTCAACTTATTTTTCTTGCAAGTTTACAATCGTGTTCTTGTTTTGCTATTTCAGAATCCATTTCCTACTCCCCATACTGCTCCATAAGCCTCCGGGCCTCTCCCCGCATCTGCTCCACAACCTCATCCGGGCCAATGATCTTAACTGCTTCCCCCAGCGAGAATACCCATCCCAGGAACTGTTTGCTCACATGCACATCCACATTCACCCGGAAATGATCCTCATCTTCCGGAATCATCATCACATCTTTCCCGAACCGGTCAATGATCACGCCCGCAAGGCTGTTATTTACCAGCATCTTTACAGACGTTTCCTTTCCCCTGAACATTCCGAAACTCTTCTTGGCATAATCCGCCATATCCAGCTTCTTGAAGTGTTCTTTTCCCTCACGGGATTCATCCGACATCCGGATATGCAGCATCTTGTCCACCCGGTAATGCTTGATCAGCTGCGCCTCTGCATCATATCCGATCATATAATAATTCTCATCATCCCAGGACAATCCCCACGGGCTGATATGATACCATGCTCCTCCGTGACGCAGTTCCATCTCTTTCTTCACATTCCACTGGAAATACTGGAACTTGATCTTCTTATTTTCAGAAATCGCATTGTGGATTGCATCGACAGTATAATAGATGCTTTCATTCATCGTCTTAATTCTTCCGGATACATACACCTGTCGCTGCAGCCTCTGTGCATCGTATTTGCTGACCAGCTTTTCCAGCTTTTTTATCAGTGTGTTGGTCTTCTTCTCTGTAATGAATTTGGAAGACTGGATGGAATCTACCAGAAGCTTTAATTCCGGCAGTTCGAATGGGCGGTTGACTACGCGGTAATGATAGCGGTTGCCGATGGGTTCGCCCTCTACCTCGATCCCGAGTACAGACAGATCACGCAGATCTGCATAGATTGTTTTGCGATCTGCGGTCACTTCGTATTTTCCCAGTTCTTCCATGATTTCCGGCATGGTAATATAGTGTTCTTCATCTGTATTTTCCAGCATGATCTGTGCGAGACGATATAATTTTAGCTTTTGATTTGTTCCTTTTGGCATATAAGTATTCCCCTTTTCGTGATATGAGTAAAGTATAGCACACATGGGAATTTTCTTTACACATTTTAAGCACCATTAATCACATCTCTAATCATTCACATAATCATAATAATCCGCTTCGCTGGCAAATAAGATATATTCACCATCTACCATTCCCATATAACCGTCACCTGTGTTAAAACCTTTCATTGCCAGTTCCTCCATTTCTTTGAAAATAAATGATCTGTTTTCTCTTTTATGTCTATAGTTTATAACATCAGGTGGGGTATAAAATTACCTACTACTCTATATCCTTTAGAATTATATGCCGCAAGACGAAATAAGGGCAAAAAATTCTTTAACCGAATTTTTTGCCCTTATTTTTCTATCTCTGTATGTTATCTGACTTATTTTAAATACCGCATCCATGCTCGCCACATGTATGCCTTTCCTCATGGCTGTGCTCATGATGAGAACACTTTACATCCGTTAAGTGCCACATAGGAAATCAAAAAATTTGCAAACCAGCCAGCCGGTACAGCAAGCCAGACAAATGCAATGCCAAACCTGGGCGCAAAAATCAAAGCAACTGCCAAACGGATCGCAAGGTTTACCATATTGGCGATGAGAAACGGGCGCATGATTCCAAGTCCACGAAGTACTCCATCGGTTGCCATCTTGATACCCATGAAAATGAAAAAGTAACCGAGCCATCTCATATAATCCCCTGACACCTGATATGCCAAGGCGGATCCATCTTTACCCAGAAATAACGAAGAAATCTGCGTATGCAGTGTTTCAATGACTATAAAAGCAAGAACTGCAAAACACAGATCTAACACCAGTGCCGCGTGATATCCCTTTTTGATACGATCCATTTTCTTTGCGCCTAGATTCTGGGAAACATACGGTGAAACTGCATTTCCGATAGATACAAATATCAAGGAAAAAACATTCTCTACTCTCATCGTTGCCGCATAACCTGCAAGTGCCTGTGTACCGAATGGATTTACAACTGCCTGTACGATCATCATACCGATTGACACTGTAGACTGCTGCAGAACCGAAGGTACAGCAATCCGCAGCATGGAATACAATTCATGCCTGTCAAACCAGTCAAAATGACTTTGATACCGGCGCATCCTGCTAAAGAAGATCAAAAGTGAAAACACTGCCGAAATCCCCTGTGCGATGAGCGTTGCAAGTGCTGCACCAAACACTCCCAAACCAAGTCCCGCCACCATCCAGAGATCCATTAAAATGTTCAAAACAGAAGAAAATATCAAAAGTCCCAGTGGAATCTTGGATTCACCGATCGAAGTGAACATTGTTGAAAGGATGTTATACATAAACAGAAATGGAAATCCCACAAAATAAACACGGAGATACAGTACTGCTTCCTCCAGTATATCCGCAGGTGTCTGTAATAAACTCATCATCGAATGGGAAAAACAAAATCCAAAGACACCCAGAAATATGCTTAGAATCAGGAAACTGATCAATGATGTTGATACAATTGTTTTCATTTTACTATAATCTCTGGCTCCAAAATAACGGCTCACAAGTACACCTGCACCTACGCCGGCCCCCAATGCTATACAAATGAAGACATTCGTAAGTGCAGCACAGGCGCCGACTGCCGCAAGTGCAGATGAGCCAACAAACTGACCAACGATAATAGAATCAGCCATATTATATACTTGTTGAAAAAAGCTGCCTAAAATCATAGGCATTGCAAAAACAGTCAGCGCTTTAAGAGGCGCATCTGTAATTAAATATTCATCTTTTGACATTCGCTAACTCCTTCATAAATTCGCTTATTTTCTTTCCGTAGACATTCATTTTATATCTTTTAAATGCAAAATGCAAATTTTCCAAATTCCTCCACAAGTCCCATATGTATGAAAATGCAGGCAACAAAAAAAATTCATTTGCTGATCCGTCATCTCGTTCCTGTGTCACCATAATTAACAGAGAGCCGTCATCTAAAAGCTGCATGTCTTCCAGCCATGGATAGCTGATACCGAATATGTCATCTCCGCCTAGTTTCAAAAGCTGATTGCCTTCATAATCATAGACAATAATTTTTGTACAGCAGACCAGATATTGGAAACATTACGCTCTATGCAAATGACTCTACTGAACACAGCGAGCGGATATATACCCTCTTATACAAGAACCGAACTAACCGATGCCTTACATAAAATATTTGATTTTAGAACGGATAATGAATTCATTAGTAAATCAGATATGCGAACCCTCATCAAGAATACAAAACAGATAAAATCAAAGTAAGAATAATATAGTACATATCGATGCAAAAAGAAAAACGGCCACAATACCCATTTACTGGGTTTGTAGCCGTTTTGTTACCTTACAACTGTCAAAGATGGGCGTTTATCATCATTATTTTAACGCCGAATCATTCGACTTACTTCTTCTTTTTTCGGAATAGCTGGGATACCACCTCGTTTCTGCACACAAAGTGCCGCCGTAGCATTTCCGTATTCTGCACAATATTTTATTTCTTTCCAAGATAGTTCCTCAACAGGTTTTCTAAATTCCAAGTAAGCACTCAAAAAACCACCCCAAAAAGAATCTCCTGCACCTGTAGTATCTACTGACTTCACTTGAAATCCTGCAATACGTTCTTTTCGTTCTCCAAATGCTATTAAAACGCCTTCGCTACCAAGCGTAACAGCAACTAACTTCGGTCCCATCTGTAAGAATTGATCTGCTGCAGCTTCATAAGTTTTTTCTCCAGTCAGAAGCAAACTTTCTTCATCTGATATCTTCATCACATCTGCATAACAAATCATCGATTTCATTGTTTCTATAGCAACATCTTCGCTGCTCCAAAGAGAAGCTCGATAATTCGGATCGTAAGAAATCAATGCCCCTTCTGCTTTCGCATGTGAGACTGCTGTTACTGTTGCCTCATGTGCAGGCTGTGCTGTCAAAGATAAGGAACCAAAGTGAAAAATTTTACAGTTCTGTAATAACTCCAAATTCAATTCATCCGCCTGTAATTTGGTATCTGCACCTGGTTTTCTTGAAAAAGAAAACTCTCGCTCACCATTTTCATCAATTGCAACAAATGCTAACGTGGTAAAATAGTGCTCATCCTCAATCAAGTTTAAAACACCTATCTTTTCTTTCTCCAAAGTTTTTTTCAGAAAAGCTCCATGCATATCCTTTCCAACTTTTCGCTATTGTATTTCCTGAATTGATTCACCATTATCAAGTGTTTGATTCCGATACTTGTCACGCTGTTTATTTATTGGCGCCCCATCACTCTCTGGTGGATTTCTTCGTACTTTGCAGAATCTTGCCCCTGACACACCACATCGCGAGGTTCTTTGGCTGGTCTATACACAGATGATTTTAGCAAGAACTCTTCCTTGTTTTGAAATGGTAGAAAAGAATTCCGTAGGCAGCGATGACATTATTTATCGAAGCGTTGCCTATATGGCTGCTCATTTTAGAGAAGATTTTTCGTTAACACAGATGGCAGAAGATCTGGGCTACAGTCCTTATGCGCTTTCTAGAGTCTTCTCTTCTACTTTCCATTGCAATTTTAATACTTACTTAAACAATATCCGTTTGGATTATTCTTGTAATCTGCTTCAACATTCCGACCGTAGCATTACGGATATCTGCCACAGTGCCGGGTTTGGAAGTCTGAGAACTTTCAATCGCACATTTCTAAATACTTATAAAATGTCTCCGAGAGATTATCGGAAGATGATTTGTGAAGTGTAATCAAGAATAGCCAACGAAAGTGATCGTTTCACTTCCACATTTTTCAACGTTATAACCCATTATAACCCATTGATATTTTTCTTAAAATGGGTTATAATAGATTGTAAGAAACGGGGTGATATTATGGATATCTACAAACGAATTTATGAATTAGAAAACGAAATAGCATCCTTACCACAAGGTTCTATCAACATGAAGAAAATTTACGGCAAAGAGCAGCCTTATCTGCAATGGACAGAGAATGGAAAAAGCAAAAGCAAGTACATTAAAAAGAACGAACGCGAAGAAGTTTTTGCAGGTGTTGAAAGGCGCAAACAGCTTCAAGAAGAATTGAAAGAACTGAAACAACACAGTTCTATTGTTCCACCTAAATCTACAGATTTTGAAACTTCTGTCATTATCGGAGAACGTCTTCTGGCACTGACAAAAGGTGTAAAAAACTGGGGAAAACGTGATTGTTTCAGACAGTTACAGGCATATTTAAACAGTGAGGAAACAGATCGTGTATGCTTGGTATTTGGTCTGCGACGAACAGGAAAGACAACAATGCTGCGTCAGGCTGTTTTAGGAATGACTCCATCACAGTCCGCAAAATCAGCATACATCAAAGCGAAAGGGAGCGATACCATGGCAGCGATGAATCGTGATTTGGGCAAACTCCTTGATCTGGGATATGAATATGTTTTTATTGACGAAGTAACCCTGATGCCCGACTTTATTGATTCAGCAGCACTATTCTCTGATATCTACGCTGCACAAGGTATGAAAATTGTTTTATCCGGAACAGATTCTCTTGGCTTTTGGTTTGCGCTTCATCAGGAACTTTATGATCGAGCTGTTACGATTCACACTACCTTTATTCCATTCCGTGAACATAGTCGTTTACTCGGTATCGACAGTATTGACGAGTACATTCGCTATGGCGGCACACTTCGTGCAGGAGAACTAGATTTTGATGATAAAGACGTTATTGCAGAGGATGCTTCGTTCCGTGATGACGAATCCACACGGCGTTATATCGATACCGCAATCTGTAAAAATATCCAGCACTCCCTGAGTTGTTGTCAAGATGGAGGATATTTCCGTCATCTCCAATCACTCTATGAGGCAGGTGAACTAACAGGTGCTATCAATCGAATCATTGAGGATATGAATCATCGTTTCCTTATTCGTATTCTGACCGACAAATTCAAATCTCATGATTTGGGTTCAGCTGCTGATGTTTTGCGAAGAGATCGTAATCCAGAACAGCGTACAGATATTTTGGATAAAATCGATACAGAAGCAGTAACCAAACGATTAATGGATATGTTGGAGATTCGCAACAAAGAAGAACAATCTATTGGTATTACAAATGCTCACATAGAGGAAATCAAAGAATATTTGAAAGCACTTGACCTGATTGTTGACGTTCCACGAGAAACGGTAATTCCAAGTGCTGAACCACTAGAGAATATTTTATTCACGCAACCAGGCATGCGTTATTGCCAGGCACAGGCATTGGTTCATTCTTTGACAAAAGATGAATTATTCTCTACATTGAGCGAGCACGAAAAAATGTTAGTTTCTGAACGTATTTTGGAAGAAGTGCGTGGTCGTATGATGGAAGACATCGTACTTTTAGAAACATTCAAATCGACTAAAAGACATCAACGTGTTTTCAAATTGCAATTTGCTGTCGGCGAATACGATATGGTAATTTACGATGCTAAACTCAATACATGTGAATGCTACGAAATAAAACACAGCTCGAAAATTGTTCCAATGCAAGCTCGCTTCTTAGTTGACGAAGAAAAACTGAATCAAACAAGTCATAGATTTGGTCAGATTACCAAGCGATGTGTGCTCTATCGTGGTGAAGATTCCGTCATGGAAAATGGCGTTGAGTATCAGAATGTAGAAAATTATTTGAAACATTTATAATTTTCCCCTAAAGAAAGAGCGGTCCATGACATTTAACATCATGAACCTCTCTTACTTTATTATCCTCTATTTCTTTTAGATGTGAAAATAGTTGTTGTAAGAACAAATTATGCAAACACAAACATCATATGAAAAACTATTCACTAATCTTGAGCTGCTCTATATTTTTTACTCCTCTAGTTCAATATTTATCGATACATCCTGTGTATCTTCATTGCAACTAACAAATGGTAAATGAATATCTGATGTCTTCTTCCGCACTGATATGATATTCGTCTTCCACATCACTTTGCCAGCTGTCGATACCTCCGACTCCTCTGACTGCTCCGTATACGCATAAAACTGTTCTTCTTCTGAAAACATTCCTTTTTCTGCTCCGGTTGCCTCCATGCTGTAAGCTCCTCTGTGGTACTCTTTCCTTTCCAAACAAATCCCAAAAAAGATTTTTGGGATTCGTTCGTTAAAAATTTCTTGTTCTATTTTAGTATACACCTACAAATGAGATTACAGGAGCAACTCTTGAATCTTCAATACGAATTTCAATTGCATTTGTTGGTGTCCTTATTTATAATCAACTGTGAATAGTAACGGAAAAAAATAAAAAAGGAATCTCAGAAGTTAGATAAATAGCGGGCTAGAGATTCCGAGAAACTATTATAAGCATGGGAGACAGTATCCGATGTCACAACTCCTAAAAAATGGTATCAGTTCAGCCAACAGCTCGGATTCGTAGCTCACTCTGCTTTTCTGCCGGATGCATCTGGAATTTCCATCTGCATCCTGTATTTTGCCACTGTTCTTCTTGATATTTGTACACCCTCTTCTTCCAGTTTCTTTACCAGTTTCTGATCACTCAGTGGTTTTTTCTTATCTTCATTTTGAATGAATTTCTTCAGCATCTGCTTTACAGAATCACCGCTGACTTCTTCCATTCCTTTCGGCATAAAATCCGACAGTGCGTAGACACCTCTGCCACACTGTAGATATTTTCCTTTTACAGCCCTGCTGACCGTCGATTCATGCACTTCCATGATCTGTGCAACGTCCTTCTGTCTGAGCGGTTTCATATCCTTTCCCGTCTCTAAAAATGTCCTTTGGAAATCTATCAATATATCTGCGATTCTCAGCAGTGTATGACTTCTCTGTTCAATACATGTTTTCAGCCACTTTGCCTGCGCCTGTTTTTGAATAATATATTCTCTTACCTCTGATTCCTCAGAATCCTTCAGCTTCACATAGGATTCATTCAGCCGCAGTTTCCGGTACACATCCTCGTTCAATGCCGCTGTGTATTCTCCATGTTCTTCCGACACAATAATATCTGGTATCACATAGAGCACCGTTGTTCCTTCCCCGAAAATACTTCCCGGTTTTGGGTTCAAGGTTCTGATTCTGGCAAATGCATCTTTTACCGCAGCCTCGTTCTCTCCCAGTTCCTTTGCAATTGCTGAAATTCTATGCTTCGGCAAGTCTTCCAGATAATTTTTGACCAATGTAACCGCAAGCCGGGAGTCTTTCTGCCGTCTCAACTGCAGAATCAGACATTCCTT
Source organism: Dorea sp. BIOML-A1 (assembly GCF_009875615.1). NCBI lineage: Bacteria > Bacillati > Bacillota > Clostridia > Lachnospirales > Lachnospiraceae > Dorea > Dorea sp. BIOML-A1. The sequence goes on along the minus strand of NZ_WWSA01000026.1, from coordinate 10,546 downwards.
CAAATCTGCCGCGCCGATTCCTGCCGGTTCCAATGATTTGAGTATCTCTAATGCACTCCGAAGTTCCTGCACCGAACATGGTATATATTTTGCCAGTTTTTTCACCGGAATCTCCAGATATCCTCTGCTGTCCAACGCTCCCGCCAACTTTTCCACAATTTCCTTTTCTTTTTCCCCAATTGACATCGTCAGCAGCTGTTGATGTATCATATCAACAAGACTTTCCGATTTTCCTCCCTGTGGAGTCCACCAGTCTTCTGGCGACTGATGCCCGCCGGTATATCTCCAGTCGGTATCCTCCGATACCTCTGCTTCATCAGTTTCTCGCACATCCTTCTTCACCAGTTCTTCTATCGGCACATCCATCATTTCTTCCAGTTCAATCAACGGATTCTCCAATGCTGCCTCCTGAATACACACAGCGAGTTCCTGTGCATTCATTTGCAGGATGCGTGCCTGCTCAATCTGCTTCTGATATACCCTTTGTTTCTGCTCAACCTTCAGTTCCAGTCCCATCGAATTTCCTCTTTGCTACTTAATCAGTCTTTTAAACAATTCGTATAGCATCGACAATTCATATTCATCCAGTCTGATTCTGTATTTTTTTTCTGCTTCTGCAAATACAATCCGTGAAATCCGATAGAACTCCTGCTCTTGCTCAGATAATTCCCGTTGTTCTTCCTCATAATCATCCTGTGCGATCATCAGACGTTCAAACATAAATGCAATGTGCATATACAAATTTAGTCTCACATACCCCGACATTTCCAATGTATAATACTGTTCATACCGCATCAAAATCAGTTCTACTTCCTGAACTACAACCGCAGGGTTCAAAAACTGCAGACGGCTTACGATACCTTCCATTGAGAAAAACTTTACAAATTCTCTTTTGAGCACTTCAAACCGCTCCGGATTGATCACTGTCTTTAAAGAATCCCACAGCACCTGTTCTCCACTTCCATCCAACACGTCATACATACTCAGCCATGGAGTTTTTACTCCTTCTGAAAGTGAAGAAGTCGTCAAAATCAACAGTGTCTGCTCAAAGGATTTTTCATCATTTTCATCCAAAACCCGAATCAGTTTCTTATAATCCATCGTAATAAAATCAAGCCCACAGTCTCCGAACACGCTTTTCATCATTTCCTGAATCTTCTCCGCAATTCCCACTCCGGACATACAGGATATGACAATATTTTTTCCTTGTGAAAGGCCTTCAAAAAACTGTACATCAAAACTACAGAGTTTCTTTGTACTCTGTGTAATTTCCGTAAAGGAACTATGTCCCAGCATTTTAATTCCGATATCGAGTGCAATTGCCGTGGAAACATTATTGATAATCATCAGATCCCCTGACAGACTGTTTTTGATCAATGTATACATTCTGCTGAGAGAACCTGTATCTACCAGCAGAATCAGTCCTCTTCCCCCCGGGATATCTTCCAGATAACTCTTTACTTTCTCGATCGTCGCATCAAAAGAAGAATCCATCGGCATATCAATTGCTTCAAACACAAAGGTTTCACATGCCTGGTTCACCACTTTTGCAATACTGCTTGCCGTGGTATCTCCGTGCGCAGCAATCAGACCTGCCAGTTCAACACACTCTGCAACATATTCATGCAAAGCAAGTGTAAACAAAAACAGAACATGCTTTCCACAGCCTTGTTCCAACGATGCCGCTTTCTCAAAAAGGCGTTTTGCAATATAATGTGCCCTTGAAAGAGCCTGTTCAAAATAAACAGACAATTTCCACTCCATCTCTGCATCCAATTCCATTTGCGAGAACATCTTATAACTCAGGTACAGTTCCTTCAGACATTGGTCTGTTACACGGATTCCATAGCGTTTCAGCACCAATCTGCAGCTACTTTCAAACATCTTCTTTGCCGTATTTTCAAACACCGAAGAACTCACCGTGACGTATTTTTCCCAAGTCTTCATCTGATGTTTATACCGCAGATATAACATATCGGTCTCATCCCAGGATGCCTTCACTACCTCTTCCCAAAGTGTTGAAACATTCACAGTATGCTCCGTGACACATGCTTCATACGCAGATTCACATTCCTGACTGCACAAAACTTTCATCGGGCAGACAATTTCTTCCAAGGAATCGTCCTTGTCCGGTGACTCATTCTGCAGCTCTCTTGAAGAGATTTTCAACAGTTCCTTCTCCTGCTGCCAAAAATATGCTTCCGCACAGCTTACCTGCACAAGATTTTCCAGTTTTCCGATATTTCCGGGTAACTTTGAAAAACACAGATACTGCATCGCATCCTTTTCAATCAATATATCCTTGTTGATCTTTACCGCTTCTTTCTGATAAAACCGATAAATCAACTGAAGCCGTTCCATCAGCGGCCTTTCTGCAATACTTCCGATTGAAGTCTGCACGGTAATTCTACGGCGAAATGTTTCCAGAAGGACTTTTTCCGGTACCTCCGTCGTCGCAAAAATAAACCTTACCTTCGCTGCTTTCCAGTTTTTGTCACCAAGCGGCCGATATCTTCCTGTGTCCATGAAAACAAAAAGCTTTTCCTGGTTTTCATAAGACAACCGGTGAACCTCGTCCAGAAAGAGATAACCGCCGTCTGCTTCCTGCAAAAGCCCCTCTTTATCTGTATCCGCTCCGGTAAAGCTTCCCTTTTTATACCCTAAAAGTGCTGCCGACAATAGTTCTGGATTGTTCGCATAATCTGCACAATTCAGCACTACCAACGGAGCACTCTCCCTGATAACGGCTCTGGAAATTGCATATTGATGGATCAGTCTTGCCAGAAAGCTTTTTCCGACTCCACTTTCTCCTGTAATCAATATCGGCAGTCCGTCCGGCGGATATGACACCGCCGCTTTGCATCTTTCAATTACATTTTTCTGGCTGCCGTCAGCACCGATCATTGCATCAAAGACATCTTCCCGGCGTACTTCCGGCAGCACTTCTTCTATTTCTTTTCTTTCTTCACTGACGGAACCCTGCACGTTCTCTCTCTGTTGTTTCCTGATATTCCAGCATACCGGCCGGGTAAGTGTCTTTTCCACACAGCCTTCTTCCAAAAGACGGTTCAGATAATGGCTGACTACCTGTCGGCTTAAATTCAGTTCTTCTGCAAGTGCTGCCGCCGTAATCTGACAATCACTCTTCGACATCCTGCACAGCGCCTGATATACCCTGTCTTTTGCTTCCATAAAAAGTACCTCCCGGTTTTTCTGCTTTTTCATACCCCTATTGTAATAAATTTTGAATTTCTCTACAACACTTTTCTTTTCCATCTCATGGCTTTTTGTCCCGGGGATTACTGTTCACATGTTAACCTGTGAGCAGTAACTCCCGGCATTCTTACCTCGGCAGACGTGCTCTTCTGTCCGGAAATGCCCGGTCAAATCCTTCTGCAGAATCCTGATACCAATAAGCCACTGTTGCCACATCGTCCGAACGTTCAAACAATGACAGATCATCATTTCCAATCTGCTGCAAAGTTACTTTGATATCTTCTGAAAATGCGATTGGATCCAGAATATGCCAGCGGTACAGACCATGGCGCGGCAGACTGTCATCGCCAAATGCATGTACTGCATTTAATTTTCCTGTTTCAAACCGTACACGTGTCTTGTCCTTTGTCTCATAAAACGGATAACCTAGAAACAGTGTGGAATAGTTCTTAACGGAAGGTCTTCCCAGCTCATCTTTCTGATGAAATGCCCACGCACCTCCGAAATAGTCTTCAGAACCTGTGGAGGATACGGTCGGGAATTCTTCATCTCCATCCAGATAGAACTTAAATTCACCCTCTCCCCACCAATATCTTTCCAGTGCAGTCAACGCAAGAAATGTTCCTACATAATAGCCTTTTCCTTTAATCTTATCCAGTATCACGTAATCTTTTGCCAGTTCTGTTTGTCTTTCCCGTTTCCAGTATGCGTGGAAATACAGAGTGTTTTCCGGCAGACTGTCTGTCTCCGCATAATTTACTGTATAGAAAAATGAAGTAATGTCTTTCGGATGTTCATTTGTAATGGTAATTCTTGCTCTCTCACGAAACGGCATTTCAAAATAGCTGTTCATACCGCCCGTTGGATTTACTACGATCGGCAGAGACGCAATGTCACATCGTTCGCCGAATCCGTTGCAGAAGAAATCTCCCAGTGGAGCTTCTACCGCCGGAGTGCTGCTATTGTCCCAATAGATTCTGAGTACAACATCACGCATAACAAAACTTCCCTTTTCTGTATTTTCACGAATCGTCATCCAGATATGACGAATGATTCCCGGTCCTTTTATATCTGCAATAACCGTCTCTTCTCCCATTGGAAGACGGATACTTCCTCTTCCTTTTCTCTGCGGTCCGAGTGCACTGTCTTCCATGCATGCTCTTCCCTTTTCTCCCGTCGGATTTTCCGGAGATACTGCTCTTGACCGCTCGCCCTTAAAGGTTGTGATATTATTTAATAAATTCATAATCCTGACTCCATTTCTCTTCGTTGTTTGGGTGAATTAATTTCTTTTGATTTTTTTTCATTTCTACATAAACCGGAAATGTACTTCTATTTTTCATAGAAAACTCTGCCATATGATGCTCATACCGAACCGAAATATCAAATCGGGCATTTCCTATCCGCATATTTTTCCAGTAGAATCCGCCGATAAACCGCTTAGGATGGATTCTGAACACTGCCTTCGGCGCATCGTATTCAATTCCGAGAAATTCCGTGATAAAAAGGATAAAAAAGATTCCTGCACCCCATCCACATTTTCCGCAGCTGTTCATTCTCACAACATCACCGGTCTGTGCTCCGATCTTATACGGCCACCACCACCAGGAACCATCCAGGTCTATCAGTCTTTCTAACTCACGAAATCTACCTTCGTCTCCTGACCAGCTTTCTTTCTCTGCCGCACCGTTTAAAATCGAAATATATCCCGGAAATGTTGCCCCGGACTGATTTCCCCACTTGATTCCTCTGCTCAGTTCACTGTAAGTAGGATTTTCTCTGCTTCCTGTAAACTGACCATACTGCTTCAAAGTATCCTGCTCTTCACTTTGATATTTGTAGTATTTCATCAGGGTTGTATCCGATTCTTCCCCATCATGCATTCTGAGACAAATTTCTCCGTCATGGTTCACATCTGTTATAAACTGAAGCCCCTGGTCCAACATCTCTTTCTGATACTTTTCTGCAGAATCACATTCCTTCTTTTCCTCTGCGATTCCACTGATTCCTTCCAGATACTGTGTTCCAAAGAGCCCCTTCACAGTCATATACCGTTCGATATCTTTTCTTGTCTTTCCTGCTTCACTTCTCAACATTTCCGCATAACTTTTCTCTCCGAAAACTTCTTCCGCAATTCTTGCTAATGCCATAAAACTGCGGTACACACAGAGATTGGTTCCTGTATGATACTTTCCCAGTGCATACGCATCGGAAATCCACGTTGTACGATACAGATAAGGCTCATTTTCCTCACGGCTTTCAAGAACCGTCTGAAGAATTGCTTTCATTTTCTTATAGAGCTTTGGATGCTGTTGGAAAAATTCTTTCTCACCGAAATACTCATAATATGCACCGGAAAGCATGATCACAGACAACGAATTGCTCAATGAATGAAAGACGCCGCCTTCGAATTTAGTTCCTTTATATTTGATTCCATATTTTGCAAACCAGAGAATACATTTTTTACAAAGTTCTGGCTCTGTCAGTGTAAACGGCAGACTGGAGTAGTACATGTCTTTATTCCATACATGTGGTGTGACCGGATACGTTCCCCAGTTGGAACCCAGAATTTCATTCTCGCCTGACATTGCAAACGCACCAAACGCCTGCTGGTATGCTCTCTGCAAAAGCATTCCTGCCATCGCATCTTCTTCCATCTTCAGTTCTCCTGTCAATGACTGGAAATACTGTAACGTCTGTTCCATCCAGAAATCCGTATCTTTACTTAAAAACATTTCTATATCCTGATACCGGTTCGGATCTCCAAACAGAAGTGAAACCCGTTTCTGCTCCATTGGCTGCAGTGTAAAGGAAACATCCTGATACGTTCCACTCTCCGCTGTTATCATCAACACATTTCTTGTATCCGAATATTTCTTTTCATACAAAGCAGGGAGACAGACCGTCATCTCTGCCGCCTCTCTGCCTTTATTTTTTACCGTTACTTCATAAAGAAGACAACTCAGCCGTTCTCCTTTTGCTGTAATCGGTGCTGTGGCAAGAATCGTGACTTCTCCCCACGGAAAATAATGCCTGCAGCGTGGAAACAGATTTTCTGCCAGATCCGTCTCCACATATTTTGTATGTTCACATAATTTTTCTGTCTGTCCATTCCATTTTACAGAAATAGACAACTGATGTTCCTGCACAAAATCCTTTGCCACCCACACCCCCGGCTTACTTTCCATCAGATAATTTCCGTGAAAAAATGTAATATGTCTTATCGTTCCGAATTCATCCAGATTCGCCTGTACTTTCTGATTGGAAATATCAAAGGAAAATGTATCATCCGGTAGTTTTTTTCCATAATAACTCACCTGATTTTCCGTGCTGTATTTCCCGTCTTTTACTTTTACCTGAAAAAACGGATTTCTTTTACTGTCTCTGATACGATTTCCTGTCATAACTTTTCCTCCTGCCTTAGCAGATTCCGAGAACGGATAATATAATTCCCAATGCAACAATTCCAAAGATCAAAACAATGATATTTACTTTCTTCTTTAACAGTTTAAAACATCCAAATGTAAGCAAAAGCGGTACAATTCCGATAAAAATACTGTCAAGAGAAGACTGTACATCCATTACGGATTTTCCTTTCATCGTAAAATCAAGAATTGTCTTAAACAGAACCGTTTTACTCGTCATCGCTCCGACCATGATCAGTCCGACAATGCCCGCTGCCTTCGTCAGAATCTCCATCATTCCGTTAGAATAAATCTTTTCTATGTATTTTGCGCCAAGAGAATATCCTAAAAACGCTCCATAGTAACGGCACAGATAGTTCGGAATATTAAATGCAAGAAGGAAAATCAATGGTGCAAGCACGTTTCCTGCATTGGCAAGTCCAATTGCAAGTCCGGCTGCAACAACACGCCATACGCCCCAGAATAAGGAATCGCCGATTCCGGCCAGCGGTCCCATCAGACTCAGCTTGATTGAGTTAATGGATCCTGCGTCAAAATCTGGTTTTTCACTGTTCTCTTTTTCCATGGAGCCTGCAATTCCCATTACAAAAGATGCCATCGGAATTGTCGTACTGAAATATTTCACATGACGTACCAATGCTTCTCTTCTTTTTTCTTCGTTATCTTTATAAAAATGATTGATAAACGGAATCATGGAATAGCAGAAACCACCTCCTCCCATGGTAACCGGATTTACTGATGCATACATTGCTCCGGATCTCCAGAACATTTTTCTTATTAATTTTTTCTCTTCCTTACTGACATTATTCATTAATTTCATGCGAAAAAGTCCTCCTCTTCACTCATTTTTTCTACCGCTGCCACCGGTGCCGCCTGATTGTTCTTTAACTGCATATCACGCTGTGCTGTCACAACCGCAATAATTGTTCCCAATACTGCAATTGCGATCAGTGGAAGATCCAAATATGCTACGAGAATAAATCCCAGTAGGAAATAGATTGCAATCTTATTATCCCAGAGCATCTGCAGAAGCATTGCCATACCAACTGCAGGAAGCATATTTCCCGCTACCGTCAGACCGTTCATAATTACATCCGGTATCATTTCCAGAATACGCTGAACAGCATCCGAACCAAACAATACTGCAAAAAACGGAATCAATGCATATAACGCATAATGTACGAACCATAAACCAAAATGAAGTATTGTAATTTCTTTATCTTTTCCTTCTTTTGCAAGTTCTTCAAATTTCGGTGCGCATGGACCAATCACAAAAGAGAAAATAAAGTTCATTAACTGTAATCCAAGCACTGCCAATGGGAAAACGATTGGAATAATGGTTCCGACATTTCCTCCGAGATTAATTGCAAAAGCAGTTGCAAGTCCGGCTGCAAGTGCCGGTTCTGCTGTACTGGATATTCCGATGTTTACAACTCCCATAAAAATCGACTCCAACGATGCACCTACAATAAGTCCTGTCTGCACATCTCCCAAAAGCAGTCCTGCCAGCGGTGCCACTACGATCGGTCTGCTCAACATTGCCATTCCCAAAAGTTCATGTCCTGCAACTCCCACAAAAACAGCGAGTGCTACAAAAAATGCATCTAACATCATAATCTCATTCTCCTCTATCTTATTTTAATCAACATCCCTTTAATATTGCAGATGCCATTTTCTTTTCCATTGCCGGTGTTCCCTGGAAAAATGTGTCCGGGTAAAGCTCTGTCAGTTCTTTCAGTGCTTCCAGTTCGTCTGCTGTCAACATAACTTCTTTTGATAAGATTTTCTTTTCTCCGGATGTCATTTTACCGGCATTTCCGATATTTACCATTTCAATATTTTTGTAACGTTTACACAATGTAACCGCATCTTTTACCGTCGGTACAAGTACCATCAGACGCATAGACTCTGAACGTGGATCATCCAAAATCGTTGTCACATCTTCTACCGACTTGATGATACATTTGATTCCTTCCGGCACTGCCATCTTTAATGTCATTTTCTGAATCTCATTTGATGCAGCCTCATCACTTGCAACTACCAGTCCATTCAGTTTCAGTTCCTTTGTCCATGTCATTGCAACCTGTCCATGAATTAATCTCTCATCTACTCTTAAACATACAATCATCTTTTTTCTCTCCTTTTCTTTTTGTTATGCTAAGAATTCTTCCTCTTCTTCCTTAGTTCCGCTGTCCGTTACTTCTACCCGAACGAGCATCATATTTTTTCTGGACTCTTCTATAGAATCCAACAATTCTTCCTCTGTGACTTTATCCTCGTTCATTGCCAGTTCCAGAAGCAGCGGCAGATTGAATCCTGCTATCAGAAATACATTTTTTTTCTGTGCGTACGGAACGATTTTCTGATTAACACTTCCACCCATCAGATCTGTACATACGATTACCTGATCTTCATCACTAATTTCTGAAAAATATGCTTTCAGTTGTTCATCCACATTGTCATCCGGATTTACATATGCAGTCAAACAAGTAATATCTGCAACGTTTCCTACGAGTAATTCTAATGTACTCTTCGCCCCTGCTGCCAAAGTTCCATGTGTTGCGAATAAAAATTTTTTCAATTTTTTCTTCCTCTCTTTCTTTTCTTTCTGCCCTTATATACTGCAAGAACTGTGCCAACTTTTTCTTCGACACTAAAAAAAGCCCAAAAATCAAGGCTTTTTTATTAAAAAAGTTTTTTTATCCTATAGTGTCCAACATAACTCTGTCTATGTATTTACAGACTTTCGACACACACTCTTCAAAATCTACATTTTCAAACCGAAGTGTCATCCCGGCCTGTTTCAGATTTTCCTCGCAAAAATCTTCCGAATCCGCCAGAAATCTTCTGCACAGCTCTGCATACTTTGGTTCTGCTAATCTGTTTTTCAATCTTGTGATCTCACTGGACTGCTGTGAAGTCTGTGCCTTTTTTACTGTCTCCAAAAATTCTTCACGATTCAACTGTGAATACTCCGCAACAGTCTTTAAGAGTTCCTCAATCAGCTCCTTCAATTGTCAAGGTGCCATCGGAAGAACTGTCTGAACCTCTTTTACGTTTGTGATTTTTGGAAATCAGAGGATTTTCAATTTGCCTTCCATATACTCTGTATTGGGAGCGACAAAATCGGACATGATTTTAGAAATTTTTTGAAATTATTTTTTGAAGTGAAAAAAGACATAAAAAAAGATGCCAGGATTTCTCCTGACACCGTAGTGACAAACACACCAAAATTTCATTCGAGAAATCATTTCTTTCTCTCTTTTTTCGGTATTATAATCCAGGTTTTCGCGACCATTTCAATTTACTTCAAGGACGGATTTTCCGCATAAACACAAGGTTTTTTGTTGATAAACAATTAAATTTTCATATACAAAAAGACCCTGCATTTTTCAACGCAAGGTCTCATTTTTTATTTCTTATTTAGTTTTCTAAGTAGTTCTTAGATCAGTTCCCATGGAAAATGTAAATTACAAATTCGCGGGGATTGATGTGGGATTCTACAACGAATATTATTCAAACTCCAGACAGACAGTACGGAGTATTAACGCATATAGACGATTTTAAAGGCTTTTTAACCAGTTAAGAGCAACATAGCCACATAATCTAAATTTTAAAAATGCAATAAAAATGCAATGAGTGACACGACTACTTGCTATACTTCCATCGGCTTCTTCTTGATACCAACACTATGAAAAGTCCGATTACAATTAAATATACTTTGAAAGGAAGATCACCATGAATTACAAATTAGAACTCAAACAAATCGTGGAATTTCCACGCTGTCGCATTTACCGTGACTTCATACAAACTTTAATCACTACCAAGTGATATGCTACCCTCATATAGGACAATGAAATATAAAAGTCCTATATGGGGGTATTTTCATGTTCAGAAAGAGTAAG